>CAZYFC010000104.1:0-5538 GCA_964646715.1 uncultured Lachnospiraceae bacterium | reverse complement strand
CACGCCTGCAAGGGTGGCGTTAATTGCCGATGTCGGACCTCCCGACTGACCTACGATCGCATTTCTTTTCACGTTGTATATCCGCCTTTCAAAGTAATGGAAATTTTTAATAGTATAACAGATTTCTCACACATAGTCAAATAAATTTTTGATTTCGGGCTATACTTTTCCGTAAGGGGTTTGGTACTATTTCCGTGAAAAGGGCTCTCTTGACAAAAAGCGCCCTGCGTGATATACTGAAAAAAACAGGGAGACAGAAAAAATGAATTATATTACCGTTACAAAAGATAACTTTGAAGAAGAGATCCTCAAATCAAACAAGCCCGTTCTCCTTGACTTCTTTGCAAGCTGGTGCGGCCCTTGCCGCATGATCGCACCCACAGTCGAAGAGATCGCTAAGGAAAAAGACACAGTTAAGGTCGGCAAGGTCAACGTGGACGACGAACGCGATCTCGCCGTCCGATTCGGGATCGAAAGCATCCCCACACTGATCGTTATCAAGGACGGCAAAGTCGTCAACAAAGGGATCGGCGTTATGCCCAAGGAAAAGATCCTTGCACTTCTCGACTGATCAGATGAAAAAATTATTCACCTTTCTCGTTCCTCTTGCTCTTTTCATTCTCGCCGTATCCTGCACAAAGCCGTCTGACACGTCGATCATGAACAGTTTTGAGGAAACCTCCGAAAAGCAGGCTACGATCGAAAGCCAAACGACTGTGCAAACGTTCGAAAATAACCTCAACGAATCCACTCCACGCGCGTATGAGGACTCCGAAGTGGCGACGCCTGCGGAGGTTCGGACGATATCGGGCGAAGAAGCTAAAGCTATGATGGATCAGGGCGGCGTCACGATTGTTGACGTGCGCCGTGCCGACGAGTATAATGCGGGTCATATTCCCTTCGCCATTCTCGTTCCAAACGAAACGATAGCCGAGGAAGCCGAAAATGCGCTTCCGGATAAAAATGCTGTCCTTTTGATCTACTGCCGATCGGGACGCCGTTCCAAGGAGGCGGCAGAGATTCTCGTCTCGCTGGGATATCAGAATGTCTACGACTTCGGCGGGATCCTTGATTGGGAATACGAAATTACGACTGAATAAAAAAGACACTCCGTACGAAGTGTCTTTTTTTACGTCATTATGAATTTTTCTGATAAAGCACAATTTCGGCAAGGGAGATGAGATGCTCGCCGTCAAACTCGATCTTATAAAGCGAAAACGCACTAGTATGTGTCACCTTATAGTTGTATTCTACAAGATTTTCCCATTCAATATATGCTGCGTCCACGCGGCTTATCTCAAGCCATTCTACAGAACCATCCTTTAGTGTAACTCCTCCGTAGAGCGTGAACGCCGTCGGAAGTGCCGCAGGATAGGCAATTTGCGAAGCACCGGTGATCAAGGAGTACGAGCCGAGAGCAGCAGGCGAATCAAGCTGAAGGATAATAGGCGTGCGGTCGACCGAGAAGAATTTGGTATCCAGGTCGCCGTCGAAAAGGTTTTTTGCGCCGTAGGTATAGCCGAGATCGGGACCGCTTGTCACGGTGACGGAAACCTCCGCGTCTTCGGTACGGTCGGCATCTTCAACAAGCGTACTGTTTTCGTTCCCGAAATTATACTCGCCCAGATTAACCTTGTACAGCGCCGTGGACGTGCTGTTCTTGCCGTAAATCTGAAGCGTTGCACGGCAGCTTGCAAGTCCTGTCATAGAAGCAAAACGCTCGCCGAGGTCCATCATTACATAGCCGTGATCGCCCAGATCGTACACCTCAAAGAGCGTTACAGTGATCGTTGCGTTAAAGCTGAAATTATCGGTCGTTTCGCCCTCCAGAAGAAGTGTCCAGGTATAGTCACTGTTAACGATTGCACGTTTTGCCGGGTCTGCATCCTTATCGGTCACAGTAATGAGATTACGATAAAACACATTGCCGTTACGGAAGCGGATCACGGCAGCGGGACGCTGATCGTTCATTGCCAGCGTGCTGTCGATCGACCAGAGCGCCTGCGAGACTTCGTTTGTATAGAGAGAGGGGTGCAAGTCCTCTACAACGCCTATCGTAACCGTAACGTTACCGCGAAGATCGTCACAACCGTCGAACGCATCATCATACACCGCACCCTTCCATCGCTCGGCAGAGCCACCGAAGGTAATGGCGGTAAGGTTTATACAGTCGGCAAAGGCACGGCTGTAAACGCGCACAAGATCACGCTCGAAACGAAGCGTCTGAATTCCGTAACAGCCCGCGAAGGCTTCCCTGCCAATCGTCTGAAGCGATGAGGGCATGAAATCCGGCGTGAAGGCGCGGCAATCATAGAATGCCTCTTCTCCAATCGAAACGATGCCGTTATGCCACGTGACCGTCGTGAGCGCCGTACAGCCGGAAAAAGCGGCGTTTGGAATCGAATCAAGACCAGACGAGATGTAGATAGAGGTCAGCTTGGAGCAACCGTAGAAGGCTTTATCTCCAAGATAGGAAAGGCTTTCGGTGAGCTGTACGCCGGAGAGCGTGAAACAATCGGCAAACGCACCCTCGCCAATCGATGTAAGCGCGCTTGTCAGTGAAATTGCCGTAAGTCTTCTGCAACCATCAAAAGCATACTCACCGATCTTCGTCAGTCTGCCGTTTACGGTAAGCGTTGCAAGATAACTGCAGCCCCTGAAGGTGCCGTTTTCGATCACCGTAACGGCAGCGGGAAGCGTCAGCGAGCGTATCTCAAGGCAATTTTCAAATGCAGATTGACCGATCGAGATAACACCTGATGGAATCGCAAGTCCCTTAAGCTTTTGACAGTCGGCAAAGGCTCGCGCGCCGATAGAAGTAATGGCGGTATTGTTGGTAAACCCCTCAAGCGTCACGAGCGAGGTACAACCGTCGAAAAGGCTCTCGCCGATCACGGTAAGCGTGGAAGGCAGCTTCATCTCACGAAGAAGCACGCATCCGGCAAAAACGCCATTTCCGAGCGACTGGACAGAAGCGGGCAAAGAAAGCGTGGTGAGCGAGGAACAGCCACGGAAAAAATCGTCTCCGAGCGACTTAACTCCATCGGGGAGGATCAGAGAGGAAAGCGAGGTACAATTCATGAAGACGCCGTCGCCCACCGATAGAATATAGGTAAGATCGACCTCGGTGAGGTTGGTGCAGTCGGCAAAAAGATAGCCGGAAAGATGCGTGAGCGTATCGGGGAGTGCGACTGAAGTGAAGCTACATCCTCTGAAGGCCCCCTCCCCTATCGAAACGAAGCCTGTAAGATCGATCGGTCGTGCGCCGGCAGTGTTTTCGATTGGATTGATCTTCAAAAGCTTGGTGGCATTTGCAAACGCGTTTTTACCGATCGAAAGACAGCTTTCAGGCAGCTCTATATGTGTCACAGTCGAGCAGTCTGCAAAGGTCTCGTCGCCAACAGCCACAACGGGCAGTCCTGCGATATAGGAAGGCACGACGCAGATCGCGCGCAAAGACTTGTAATCGGTCAGGGTTACGCCGTCGTTACTGATCGTATACCCAAAATCAGCCGCCTTGTTCTCCTCCGACCACCAGGCGTAAACGGTCACGACGCCGTCATTACCGACCACTACGTTGGTCTCGTTGAGATCAGCATTAAAAAACCATCCGCCGAAGGTATAGCCCGGTCGTGAAGGGACGGTTTCCCCTATCTCAGAGAACAGCACCGAGCCACCGGAAATAGGCTGACCGCCGTTCGTTACGTATTCGACAGTGTAGCGGTTTTCGAGCCACTCGGCAACGAAGGTCATGTCACTTGTATAGGCATAGGCAGACGTATTGACAGATTTTCCATCGGCATACCACCCCATAAAGGTGTAGCCCGTGCGTTTAGGAATCGGTACAGTAAATGCCTCGCCGTAAGAAATGCCCTGAATCGTCTTATCGACCGTGCCGCCGTTGGCATCGTATGTAATGCGATAATCGTGTGTGTCCCAGATAGCAAACAAGGTCACATCGCCAAGGATCATCCATTCGCCCGAGGAGACCTGCACGTCTCCGTTATACCAACCTGCAAAGCCAAAGCCGTCTCTTGTGGGAATGGGAAGCTCCACTGAAGAACCGTAAATTACGTTCAGCAAAGGAGTGGAGACGGAGCCGCCGTTGGGGTTAAGGGTGACCTTATACGTATTGGGATCCCATTTTGCAGAGATCTGAATATCTGCTTCGACAGACGAGTCGAAATCAAAATCCCAACCGTTAAAGGTATAGCCCGTCTTTTCAGGTGTCGCTGAGGGAGCGCTGATTCGTCCGTTTTTCTTGACCGAAAAAAACTCGTCAACGCCCTCGAAAGTCACGCGAAAGAATTTTTGCCACTCAATCTTCAAAAGATAGACCGTGTTGTAGCCATAAAGAAGCGTGAAGGTATCCCCTTCGCCCGTAATGGTCAGAACACCGTTGACACAAGGCTGCTTATTGGCGTCTGAAACCGACCAGACGTCTACGGCAGTCACCATCGGCGTAAGATCCAGCGTCGAAGTACCTTCAAGCACGATAAGAGTAATCGTTCTGCCGTCGCTTGAATAGGACACGTCAACATCCTCCGTAGGACTGATAAGAAATGTTGCGGGTGCCTCGGTCGTAGACTCGATTGTGCTTTGGGCACTCGTGCCGCCCGGGCTCGGATTATTGCTTAACTGAACGATGAGCACGGTTGCAAGAACTGCTACCACCACGACGAGCGCAATGACAAGCAAATGCACCGTTTTCAGCTCTTTTTTGGGAAGTCTGAGGTTAAATTTCATATCAGATGAAGAGATCCTTTCCTGATCCTTGAAAAGCCTTAACGTGTTCCGAAATGAAGACGACCGCCAAGACCTTGTTCGAATCAATTACCATGTATCACAACATAGTATATAATATGTCAAAATGTGCGAAAACATCTGTGTTTACCCTTTATTCTACAATATTTTTGAAAAAAAGTCAATCAGTAGGATCCAAAAACAAGCGGAAAGAAATTACCAAAGGAACGTAAGTGCCCTTTCTTTCATTCAGATGCCATTATCGTCTCAAAAAACAAGTCGTTCATATCAAATATTCACACTCCATTCACACTTCGTTCATCTATAAAGCACCGTCTGTGATATAATACAAATATAATACAAGCAGTGCTTTTCAAACGAAACTGTATACTAATCGATCAAAGGAGGATACACGTATGCCCGGACCCGGAGGAGGTAGCCGCGGAGGCGGCGGATTTGGCGGAGGATTTGGCGGAGGACGCGGAGGCGGCTTCGGCGGAGGCCATAGAGGTGGTGGTTTTGGCGGAGGTTTTCATCACCACCATCATCATCACGGTCCGCGCGGTTTTTGGGGGTTCAGGCGGCCCTTTTATTTTGGCTACGGAGGAGGCGGATGCTTCGGACTCCTTTTGATGCCGGTCATTCTTTTCTTGTTCGCTGGTATTCTTCTGCTCTATATTTTCAGCAGCGCCTTCGGCGCTATCGGAGATGGTGGTGTGATCACCTATGATGAAAATGTATTTCAGGATTACGCCAGCGCCGAGTACGCCAAGGCCTTTTCGCAGTCTTCTGCAT
>CAZYFC010000103.1:0-5568 GCA_964646715.1 uncultured Lachnospiraceae bacterium | reverse complement strand
GATACTGACAACAGCGGAACGGATAGCCCAGTTGATAACGTCACCCGAGCCGTGGCCCATCGAAATATCGGGACCGACGTCTGCCAGGATCGAGGGAATCAGTGCGCCGCCCGCAACCAGCTCCAGCACCACACTGTAGCCCGAGGTGTTCTTGTTATAGCCGTTGGTAATAAGGTTACGGATGATCTGTGCCTGGTCACGGCCGAGCGTGGTCCAGACGGTAATGACATTATCCTCGTCGACCTCCTCGGTAGCACCGAGCGTGTTGTAGTCGGTACTGAAGCTGACGAAGAACTTCTTGATCTCGTACCACATTGCCTGGAAGAAGTTCTCGACCGCTTTCGGAAGCTTGGTCTCGGAGGGCGCCTGCACCTGAATGTAATCGAGCTGCAGAGGCTGATTCATCGAGGTCTGAAGCCATGTACCGAGCGTACCGAGATTGTCCTTCAGGTTGCCGAGATTCTTTGCGATGTTGCTTTCCTTACTGCCCATTCGTTCAAGCAGAAGTGCAACCGTTTCAAGCGTTTTGGAGTGTTCACCGGCAGTTCCCGTGATCTCGGCAAACATATCCGAGATGTCCTGAAGCTCCTTTGCCTGAACGAGAAGCTCGTCAACGTCATCGGGCATAATGTCGTAAAAGCCGTAGTCACGGTTGGAGTCGGGGGTCGCGCCGGTAATACGGAGGATCTTAATGTAGATCTCGTTAATAGTGGTCAGCGAGTTGGACACGCGATTGAGGATCTCGGCCATGTTACCGAAGGAGGCCTCAAGCTCGATATCGTTGACACCCTTTTCGAGGTATATGCAGTAAGTAACCGAAGGATCGCCCGAATTGAGTCCCGATACCTGCCAGTCGTCGCTGTAGTTGAACTGGAGATAGTAAGCCTCTTCGAAGGGAACGGTGGCTTCCTCTTCGCTCGCAAGTCTCACGCGAAGGGTTCTTGAGGAGAAGGTACCTGCCAGAACGCTCTGCTTAAAGCGAAGCACGATGTTGTAGAAGCCGCTTTCGGGAACTTCGATCGAGTAGCGCACCCACTGACCGAGCGTCTGCCACTTTTCACCGCCGTCACCGCCGACCGTATTCATCTTGACCTCAGCCGCGTCCTGGGGCTGCGTGATGTAGCTGGTTCTGTCGTTCGTCGCGTAAACGGTGTTTTCGGAGGTTGCGGAGGGATATTCCGCCTGAATGCGAATCGCTTCGCCGGTATAGTCAACGGCGCCTGCAGCAGTGTACTTGGCAACGTATTCGTCGTAGCTCAGAACGTCCTTGGCGGGCGCAAGCACGATAGAGGAAATGAACATCGCTTCGCGCTGTGCTTCAAGCGCGATGGTGTTTTCACCTTCATTGAAGCAGAAAAGAAGCGGCTCAATAACGTAACCGGTCGAATCCGTGCAGGAGTAGGTCCTCCACTCAGGCGTCTGGATCTTGTCTGCCTTGATCTCGTTGCCGTTGATGTCAGTCTTGAACTGAGGCACCACGTTACCGGCAGCGTCCTCGATCATGATCTGATTGCCGTTTTCGTCGAGCTGGAAGGAGTCGGGATCGTCAGTCCAGACCTTCGTCAGCGAGAGGAAGCGTGCCTCATAGAAAGGCATACGACCGTTGATGTATAAAGATCGCTCGATGGAAGTGGTCTTGGAATCTTCGCCCGTTGTGCCGTCATTGGCATAATAGGTGAAGCTGACGGTATACTTGGCGGCCTGCGGAACGCTGACACGCCAGCCGACGATACCGTCGTTGGGCAGGTAGATGCACTTTACGCCGTCCTTCACCTGAAGAATGGCGATCTGGCCTTCATATTGGATATCCGACTCGTTGAGAACAAACTTGCTTACCTTTTCGCCGGAAGCGTTGGTAACGTACACGCCGCTCGAACTTGTCAGATAAACGTCACTGTAGGCGTCGGTGATGTCCTGCGCGTATGCAAAAAGCTCGTCGCCTTCGATCGTCACAGTCTCTGTGGCGAGGGGAACGGTGGCGTACTTCTTGAGGTATTCGGAATACTTGATGGCGCTGAGCAGGTCGGTCAGGGAGTTCGACGTGCTGCTCGTAACGCTCGATGAGCTCTCGGATGCCGTAGAGACGACAGCTCCGGGAGCAAGCACCAGCAGGGCAAGTATTACCGCAAGAACCTTTGTGAGAATTGGGTGTTTCATTTGCCTGTTTCCTCCTGAGAAAATGTCTCCCCGCACGCGAGCACGCGAGCGCGCGCGAAGGGAAAAGGCGTTTCCCGGCTTCCCGGCGGTCGGACGAGAGCCCGGTCCGGGCCGAACGAAACGCGAAATAGAGCTACCGAGGGTGCGATGTCATACGGTAAGGGCCCATACAAGCGCAAACAATGCCCCGAAATTCCCACGGAATCCCGAAGCAATGTGATCAGACTGAGAGGGTCACATGCCGTATCGGAGACTGTTCTTCTGTTCGTGCGGTCGTGATGGTTCCGTTTCGGCGGCTTCTCCCGGTGACGCAAAAAGGACAGTCTGCCGAAGCCCGACTTCCTCACAAAAATGGTGAAGGGCACGTTTTAGGACGGTCGATGCGGTGCATTTCGCGCCTTTTCCGACCCAAAAGTGCCTCAAAGCCGCCTTGTCGGAGGCTTTGATCAGGCTCGCTTAGGGCTGTTTTTATGATTCTATCTTATCATAAGCACCTTTTTTTGTCAAGGAAAAAAAACGCTTCGTTTTCACTCGCATCACCCACTTTTAGCCCCGTTTTCACCCTTTTTTCACCGTCAAACTTTTTTATTTTTCACACGCTTCCGTGCGTTTCTTCTCAAAAACACTTTCGCAACCACTTGCGGGTAATTTTGAATTACCCGATTTGACCGCTTTCTTCCCACTACATCTTGCATTATCGCTATTTTCGGAGGTACATCTTGATGCAGTCTTGCCTGAGCGTAAATTTCATTTACCACGCCGCACCTTTTATACTGCTTTTCGCGCTTTCAAGCCGTTTGTGCAATTTGCACAGTTTCAAGCCGTTATTTTCTACACCAATAGACAGTATCATGCACCCGACAGACATTGTTCCTTTCTGCCCTTCAATACCCCTTTGATGCGCCCAATTCAGACTTACGAGGTGCGGCATTTGTGCCCGCAAATGCAAAATACGGCACACCTCTTTCGAGATATACCGTATTTTTGAAAGCTTTCCTTTCGGGCATCGCTCTCATGACGCGCTTGCTTTTTCAAAGTAAAAAAGAAGGCTTTCAGCGATCAAGCACGCTTACGAAGAGCGTCTCGCTGTCGATAGCGCCTTTGGCAGAAAGCAGCGTCCTTCTTCGGCAAGATCGCTTATTCTCCCGCCAGAAAGCGAATGGCGCGCTCAACCGAGTCCTTGGCGTTACCCCAGGGCTCGTTCTCGTAGCGGTAATCAAACTTTTTGCAGAAATGCGACACGTCGCCTGCAAGCTCGCCGAGGTAGGTATAGACCGGCTGCGAGAAATCCTCGTAAAGGGCAGCAAGCTTTTTTCTGTTCAAGCCCTCTGCAGCCGAGAGGATATCCGAGAAATGCTTCAGACAGATGCACCTTTGTGCGCGCACCTTGGCAACGAAGGCAGGATCGTGATCCCACATATACACGGCATTCGAGATCATCCGCTTAAGGTTCGCCTGAACGCGGCTGCAGACGTAACAATCCTTCTTCAAGGCGTCAAGCCGCTTGGATGCCGCCGCAGGCGACGTACCGAGAACACCCTTCCTCGTCAGCATGGCGTTCAGTTCGTTCAAATGGCTTTCCAGCATGAGAGCGAGCGGCAATCTCTTCTGTCTGCGGAGCATTTTGGCAAAATGATCCTGACAAAAGCCCAATTCGTTGGTCTTGATGCGGATATCCGGTTCCATCATGGATGCGCCCAGAATAAGATCCAGTTCGTCCTCCTCCAGCTTTTTGGAAACAGTGCAAAGGGGACAGACGCACTCGCCGCGCGACGCCGCTTCTATTGCCTCTTCAAACGCCTCGTTGATCGGTATGGTATAGATGGTCTCCATATACAGCCCTCGCTTTTTGTTGATGTGGGATCGTCCGGTCAGTTTTGCTTTTGTACGCTTTTGTATTCATCGTAAAACTTGTAATAGGGACAGCTTTGAAACTGCCCCGTCATAAAGCGAACGCTTTCGTCCTCGTCAAGCTGTTGTCGACAGCTGAAGATCCCGTAATACGCGTCGTAATCATAATATTCACAGCTTTCGCAGTTCGTTGCCTGCTTTTTCACCGCTTTTTTTGACCCTCCCGACATATCCCGACATCCTTTCGCTTATATAACCTTTGTTGTCTACATTCTATCACAAAAAATGCCGTTTGTAAATAGATTTCTCAGCGAAGTCGCCTCTCCTTTCTCGCAGCGGATTGCATATAATTTTTATGAAGGAATTGTTAATTCTTTCCGTAGATGATTGAAGAAAAGCGGATAATAGTGTATAATGAATTTGAATGGGGGCATGTGGCTTCCCATAAAATCAACGCACCGAAATAAAAAATCATATATAAGGAGACGAACCGATATGACCACTAACAAACACGTACTTGCGTGGATCGACGAGATGGCAGCGCTCACCTGCCCCGACAAGATCGTCTGGATCGACGGCAGCGACGCACAGGCCGAGGCACTTCGTGCAGAAGCTTGCTCTACGGGCGAAATGATCAAGCTGAACCAGGAAAAGCTGCCCGGCTGTTACCTCCACAGAACTGCCGTTAACGACGTTGCCCGTGTTGAAGGCAGAACCTTCATCTGCACCTCAAAGAAAGAGGATGCAGGCAACATCAACAACTGGATGGCACCCGCCGAGGCTTACGAAAAGCTCGGCAAGCTCTTCAAGAACTCCATGAAGGGCAAGACCATGTACGTTATTCCCTACTCTATGGGTATCGTCGGTTCCGCCTTCTCCAAGATCGGCTATGAGCTAACCGACTCGATCTACGTCGTACTTAACATGCTCATCATGACCCGCGTCGGCAAAGACGTTATCGCCGCACATGGCAACTCCCCCGAATTCGTCAAGGGTCTGCATGCAAGAGCCGATATCGACGAGGAAAAGCGCTATATCGTTCATTTTCCCGAGGACAACACCATCTGGTCGGTCAACTCCGGCTACGGCGGCAACGTGCTTCTCGGCAAAAAGTGCTTTGCACTGCGCATCGCATCCTGGCTCGGCAGAAAAGAAGGCTGGATGGCTGAGCACATGCTCATCCTCGGCATTGAGAAGCCGAACGGCGAAACGCGTTATATCTGCGCCGCATTCCCCTCCGCATGCGGCAAGACCAACCTTGCCATGCTCATCCCTCCCAAGTTCCTGCAGGAAAAAGGCTATAAGGTATGGACGGTCGGTGACGACATCGCATGGCTGAAGGTCGGCAAGGACGGAAGACTCTGGGCACAGAATCCCGAAAACGGTTTCTTCGGCGTTGCTCCCGGCACGAACGACAAGTCCAATCCCAACGCACTTGCCACCACGATGAAAGACACCATCTTCACGAACGTGGTTCACAATACTGCCGACAACACCGTTTGGTGGGAAGGGCTTGACAAGAATCCTCCCACGGAGGCGATCGATTGGAAGGGCAATCCT
>CAZYFC010000102.1:0-5687 GCA_964646715.1 uncultured Lachnospiraceae bacterium | reverse complement strand
ACAGCATCATCGGCGATCAGACGGTGACCGCGCTTGACAAGCTCAATGGCAGTCTCACTCTTGCCGATACCGCTATCCCCCAAAAGAAGCACGCCTTCGCCATAGACCTCGACCAGCACGCCGTGACGCGTGATACGCGGTGCAAGAAGGGTGTTCAGCGTACCGATCAACGCCGACATAAAGGCGGATGTCGGCTGTTCGGTGCGCAGGATCGGCACGTGATAACAGCGTGCCACGTCGAGGATCGCCTCGTTGAGCACAATGCCTGTCGTGATCACGACGGCGACCGGATCCTTAGCAAGGAAATCGGCAATGCGCTTAATACGCGTCTCCTCGTCAAGGCTGGCAAGATAAAGATATTCCACCTTGCCGATGATCTCGATACGCTGAGGCTCAAAATGGTCGAAAAAGCCTGCAAGCGGCAGACCGGGACGGTTTACGTCGCGGCAGGAGACTGTGACGTAGCGGTCGGGCATATACAAAACCTCAAGGGAAAACTCATCGATCAAATCCTTCAGCGGAACACTGTACACTTCGCTCATACCTACTGCCTCACAATTCTGATTCGTTATCTTCATCATAGCGAAAAAAAGGTCTTTTGTCAATAACAATCTGAAATATGGCCAAAAAGAGGCCTGAAAAAGCAGAAATTATTTTAAAAATCTACTGTTTCGGGGCTTGACAAACATTTTTTTATATGGTATACTTATTTCTGCCTTTTGTGCTACTGTTTTTTCATGATACGGGCCATTAGCTCAGTTGGTCAGAGCTACCGGCTCATAACCGGTTGGTCCAAGGTTCGAATCCTTGATGGCCCACCAACGCACGCTGCCTTGGTGCGCGGCAGTTCTTTACCGTAGAATGAGCCTGCGCCTCAGACAGCCTATTGGCACAGTCCGCGCAAGCGTCAAAATACATCTTCGGAATGCGCCGAAGAAAGTGACTTCTCATTTGGAGGAATAGAAAATTGGAAATCATTGAAATTATTCTGCTCGTACTGATCGTTTTGGCAGCAGCCATTCTCACCGTTGCGGTGCTTTTCCAGAAAAACAAAACGCCCGGACTTTCAGGCGCTATCTCCGGCACATCGTCCGACACCTACTACGGCAAGGGCAAGACGCAGAGCCGCGAAAAGATGCTGAACAGGCTCACCATTGTTCTTGCGATCTTCTTTGCAGTCGTTGTTCTCGCCTTCTGCATCATTAATCCCTTCGCTTCCAAGATCGATGCAGGCGATAAGGATTACTACTACGGTCTTGAAACCACCACCGAGTCTGAAGATACCACCGAAGCCGTTACGACCACCGAGGCTGACGTGGCTGACGATACCACCGAAGCCGCCGATGCAGGCGACGAGACCCCCGAGGCGTGATCGGGCACTCAGAGAGCTATCGGTGCTATAGGACAGTTAAAAAACCGATACGGATTTTCCGTGTCGGTTTTTCTGTTTTTTCCGATATGCTTCCCGTTCAGGCAACAAGCCTTCAGCTCTCCCGCTTATTGCTCCGCTTTTTCGCAAAAACGAGCGCACAGCGCGCAGGCAGATAGCAAAGGAAGCCGATCCTGCCGTCAGGCTGTCTTGTCGCGTGGTAGACGTAACGTGTATCGGCGCGCGCCGCGCCGCCGAAGATTGCATCATCCGACGAAAGAAGCACCTTGTACACCCCTTCCTCGGGAACGGGAACGAAATAGCCCTCAAACGAGTCGTTGGGGTGGAAATTGAAAGCAAAGATCGCGCCGCCCTTTTCGTAGATCAACACCTTATCCGCCGAGTGACACACGAGCTGACGCTCAGTCTTGCCCGGAATGCGCTTTTTGGCAAGAAGCGAAAGCATTGCCTTATCAAAGGCGGCAAGCTGACCGTAGCGAAGGGCGTCGTTATCACAGAGTGACCATTGGCGGCGGCAGTAATAATAGCTCCAGCCGTTACCCTCTCGCGGAAAATCGATCCATTCGGGGTGGCCGAACTCGTTGCCCATAAAGTTCAGATAGCCCTCTCCCGAAAGCGAGGCGGTGACAAGACGGATGAGCTTGTGCAGCGCCATACCCCGGTCAATGATCACGCTCGGCGTGCTTTTCGACATAGAGGTATACATTTCAGCATCACAAAGGCGGAACATGATCGTCTTATCGCCGACGAGCGCCTGATCGTGCGACTCGACGTAGCCGATGCTCTTCTCGCCGCGCCGACGGTTGGTGAGCTCGTAATAGATCGAGCCGACGTCCCACTTCTCATCACGCGTCTCCTTCAGAAGCCTGATCCAGAAATCAGGCACACCCATCGCAAGGCGATAATCGAAACCGATGCCGCCCGCCGAAACAGGCAGACACATGCCGGGCATACCCGACATATCCTCAGCAAGCGTGATCGCGTGTGGGTTGACAGTATGCACAAGCTCGGTGGCGAGCTGAAGATAAGTGATCGCCTCAAGGTCTGTGTTTTGCGAGAAGTACGCACCGTAATCAGTGAAAGCTCTTCCAAGACCGTGGTCGTGATAGAGCATGGAGGTCACGCCATCAAAGCGGAAGCCGTCGAAACGAAAGACATCCATCCAATATTTCAGGTTTGACAGCAGAAAATGGATGACCTGATGCTTGCCGTAGTCAAAGAGCTTGGTGTCCCACGCAGGGTGATGCCCGCGTGGACCTGCATGAAAATACTGATATTCGGTACAGTCAAAGAGATTGAGGCCTTCTCCGACATTCTTGACCGCGTGGGAGTGGACGACGTCAAGCAGCACGGCTATACCCATGCCGTGCGCTTCGTCGATCAGCCGCTTCAGTTCAAAGCTCTCGCCGTAGCGCGAGGAGGGCGCGAAAAAGCTCGATACCTGATAGCCGAACGAGCCGTAATAAGGATGCTCCATGATCGCCATGATCTGGATCACGTTATAGCCGAGATCCCTGATGCGCGGCAGCACGTTCCTCCGAAACTCATCGTAACTGCCAATACCCTCTTTCTCCTGCGCCATGCCGATATGACATTCGTAGATAAAAGGCGTTTTCGGCATTTTGAAGTCGCTGTTCTGCCAAGCGTACGGCGCAAGCGTATCTTCGAGCAGGGCGCACCAATCGCCTCGGACGGTATCCTGCATAACGCGCGTTGCGTAGGAAGGCACACGGCGGTGAAGCACGCCGTTTTTCTCCACGACCACCTGAATATATTGCCCGAGATCGGGGCCGCTTCCCTCCTCAAAGGCGACCTCAAACACACCGTTATCAAGGCGCGTCATGGGGTGCGCCGTCATATTCCAGAAGCAAAAATCACCGGTCAGATACACGGCATCCGCCCCGGGCGCCCACTCGCGGAACACCGAGCCGTTTTCATGCTTGTGAAAGCCGAAATAACGGTAGCCGTTTGCGAAATCGGCAAGGCTTTCGCTGTCCCGTAAAAGCTCGCGTCGCTTACTTAAATAGCGTTTGTGGCGCAGAGCAATATCCTTTTCGTAAGGCTTCAGCCAAGGATCATCCTGTATGAGTTTGTACGTCACCGTCACATCCTCCTTTTTGGTAGGCTTTACTGTTAGTATTGTACACCATTCGCATAATAATTTCAAGAACTGTTTTTCATTCAACTGTTTTTTTGACCGTTTTCCGCCCAAAAAATCCCTGCCGCACGACCTCTTTCCTTCCCGAATCGCTCGGCATGCCGGTGAAATCGAACAAGGTCCCCGTCGTTGCCGTCGTGCATCGCGGCAACCATCTGCACGCCCTCTTCCGGAATTTCCGCAAATTTCCGCAAAAAGAGAAAGGTGCCGCTTCACACCACTATGACGAAGATCCTGACACCCGAGGAGATCGAAGCGATGTCTGTCGAAGAGATCAACCGAACGCTCAGGGCGGCGCTGACCTACGACGACTACCGCTATCAGAAGGCAAACGGCATTCGCATCACCGAGCCCCTCCGCGCCGAAGGTCTGCACAAGATCCTCTATCAGTGTCCTCACTGCACGGTGCAGTCAAAGATGGCGTCGAAGGGCAGTGAGTTGTTCTGCAGGTCCTGCGGCAAGCGCTGGCAACTCGGTGAGGACGGCAGTTTTTCAGCCCTTGACGGAAAGACCGAGTTTTCGCATATACCCGATTGGTTTGAATGGGAGCGCGAGCAGGTCAAGTGCGAAATTGAAAATGGCAGCTACCGCTACGAGGACGAAGTGGACGTCTTTTCTCTGCCCCGTTGCTACCGCTTCGAGCCGCTTGGCAGCGCGAAGATCCTGCACGACGTGAACGAGGGCTTTGTCCTCGAGGGCTTCTGCCGCGGCAAGCCCTACCGCATTCAGCGTAAGCCTTTGCAGATCAACAGCCTGCACGTGGAATACGATTTTCCCCACGTCAAGCCCTTCGACTGCTTTGATCTCTCCACCGAAAGCGACTCCTTCTACTGCTATCCCGCGCAGGAAAACGTTCTGACGAAGCTCGCCTTCGCCACCGGGATCATCCATCAGAAAGCCCTTGCCGAAAGCCACAGTCGCACACGAAAAGTAAGATAAGTCAAAAGGAGTACGAAACCGCCGTTTCGTACTCCTTGTTGTTTATATCCGTTCTTGCTGTTTCGGTTATCAGAAGCCGCATTCCTTCCGGAAATCGTCAAGCGATGAGATGTAAAGCGCCTTGTCAACGGGATAGGCAAGGCCATGCCCCGCCCCCTTGATCGGCACGAGCTTCTTTTTGGAAGCGCACGCCTCGTACATCCGCTCGCTCATGGAATAGGGAACGAAATCGTCGGCATCGCCGTGAATAAAGATGATCGGCACCTTGGCGCGCTTCACGGCTTCGATCGGCGAATCCTCGTCCAGGTTAAAATGCCCGAAGAGTCTGCCGCCCAGCTTGA
Organism: uncultured Lachnospiraceae bacterium; assembly: GCA_964646715.1. Taxonomy (GTDB): domain Bacteria; phylum Bacillota; class Clostridia; order Oscillospirales; family CAG-272; genus RGIG1993. The sequence goes on along the minus strand of CAZYFC010000102.1, from coordinate 859 downwards.
TCAAAGGATAGATGAGCTTTGCGGGCAGCTTAAGCTCGGCAACCACCTTTGTGATGATCTCCTTACCTGAGGAATACCCGCAGTCGGCAAGCACGCAAACGACGTTTTTCGGCAGATCCCTGCCCGCCGCCATCAGCACGGTGGCAGCACCCATCGAAATGCCGGTCAGAACGATCCTGACGTCCTGCCCGAAGCGCTCGATCACGCGATCGATCCATGCAAGGCAATCGCGACATTCGTTCACACCGAAGGTGATAACACTGCCGTCGCTCTTGCCCGACGCACGCTGATCTACGATCAGTGCGTTTCTGCCGAGCGAAAAGCAGCGCTCCCTGCCTGCCGAAAGATCACGCTCGCCGTCACCTCTGTAGCCGTGAAACAATATCTCCACAATACCGCCGGGATTACATTCGTAATAGTAGCCGCGCAGGGTGAGGCCGTCAAAGGACCTGATCTCCATATACTCGCGCTCGGCTCTACGCGCTTCCTTCGTCCAATTGATCATATCGTCGCGAAAAGCCTCGTAGATCTCCCCTTCGGGAATTTCAAATTCATCCTCATTGAGTGCCTTGCGCTTTTTCGAGTAAAAGACAGTGAAAAAGCTGTAGATCGTCATCGAGATCGGAATGCCCGCCAGAAGAACAAGAACGCCGACAGACACATACAATGCTATCAAAGGATCACCCCTTCACGGTTTTGTTATTCCAGCTCAAACGCGCCCGTATAAAGCTGATAGTAAGTGCCCCTTTCGGCAATGAGCTTTTCGTGGTTGCCGCGTTCAATGATCCTGCCGTGGTCAAGCACCATGATCACGTCGGAATCCATGACCGTCGAAAGGCGGTGAGCGATTACGAAGACC
>CAZYFC010000101.1:0-5761 GCA_964646715.1 uncultured Lachnospiraceae bacterium | reverse complement strand
GCTCGGCACGGGCGGTCTCGTACACGCTTACGCTGCCGCCGCTAAAGCCGCTGTGGAGGACGCGGGAAAAGCGACCTTCGTTTATTACGAGGAGTATTCTCTCGTGATGAGCTATCCGCTTTATCAGAAGATGCCTAACCTTCTCAAGAACTTTCCGATTATCGTTGACGATACTCTTTTTGGCGGCGAGGTGGAGATTCGCCTTGCAATAAAGGAAGGTTTTTTTGAAAAACTCGCGCCGCTTCTCGGTGACGTTGGTGCGGGGAAGATCCGCATTACGCGTCTCGGCGTGCGGCTTGATGCCGAAACGCTGTGAGTATACGGCAAGAGTGGGATTATATCAAAGCCTCGCTCTTGCCGTTTTTCTTCTTTTTTTCGAGATTTTTGTGTTTTTTTCTTTTTTTGCCGATATGGAAAAAAGGATTTTTTTATTTTCTTGCGTATATTATATATGTATTTCTCTTGATCGCTCGGATCGATCGGAAGATAAGGAGGCGTCAGCATGGCAAGGATCAGCGATGAAGTGATCCGCGAGATCAAATACCGCAACCGTATCGAAGACGTGATCTCGACCTACGTTCCCTTGAAGCGCGCCGGCTCGAACATGGTGGGCAGTTGTCCTTTCCACAGCGAGAAAACGCCCTCCTTTACTGTCTTCACAAAGGATGAGAGCTTTTACTGCTTCGGCTGCGGTGCCGGGGGCGACGTGATCTCCTTCATCCGCCGTGCCGAAGCACTTGACTATCCCGCCGCGGTGGAGTTTCTCGCTAAGCGCGCGGGTATCACCGTTGTGCAGGACGATCTCGATAAGGAACGCGTCAAGCGGCGCGAGCGCGTGCTTGCGATGAATCGCGAGGCGGCAAGGTTTTTTCACAACTGCCTGCTTGACGAGTCTCTTGGAGGCGAAGGACTTCGTTACCTTACCGAAAAGCGTAAATTGCCCATGACGCTGATCCGTCATTTCGGTCTCGGCTTTGCGCCGAACGATTTCGGTCTTCTGACGCGGCATCTGCAAAAGCTCGGCTACAAGGACTATGAAATGTCCTCGGCCTTCCTCTGTGGTATTTCGCAGAAGACAAACCGTCCTTACGACTATTTCCGCAACCGCGTGATCTTCCCGATCCTTGATACCTCGGGAGAGATCGTGGCATTTGGCGGCCGCGTGATGGACGATTCGACACCTAAATATCTCAACACATCCGATACGCCTGCCTTCAAGAAGAGCCGAACGCTTTTCGCACTCAACTTTGCCAAGAAGCACTGTGAGGAGCAGCTCATCCTCTGCGAGGGCTATATGGACGTGATCGCCCTGCACGGCGCGGGCTTTGAAAACGCGGTGGCGACGCTCGGAACGGCGATGACGCCCGAGCATGCACGCATCATCAAGCGTTACACCAAAAGCGTCGTGATCTCCTACGACAGCGACGAAGCAGGCCAAAGGACTGCTGACAGGGTGTTCCGCCTTTTGAGCGAGGTCGGCGTTGAAGCGCGTGTTCTCAAGATGAACGGCGCAAAGGACCCCGACGAGTATATCAAGTCTTACGGCAAGGAGCGCTTTGCACACCTGCTTCGCAATACCAAGAGCGAATTTGATTTTAAGTTTGACAACATTTTGCAAAAGTATGATATCTCGTTGACCGACGATAAGCTGAAGGCGCTTGACGAAACGGTGGCCATCATTGCCACGGTTTCCTCTGCTTCCAGAAGGGAAGTCTATATTGGGATCGTTTCGGAGCGACTCGGTATCAGTGCAGACGTTATCAAGCGGGACGTTGAACGTGCCTATAAAAAGAATGTCAATTCAGACGAAAGGCGCAACAACGAGCGCATGATCGCCGCCTCGCAAGGAATAGGCGATCGCGTGAATCTCGATTTTGCCAAAAATCCGCAGGCCGCCTCTGCTGAAGAAAAGATCATTGGGATCCTGCTTTTGCATCCCGAATACGTTCGCGAAATGCAAAAGAAGGGTATGCCTCTTACGGAGGACGTCTTCTTTACCGAATTCGGCCGTAAGGTAGCGCGGGCGATCCTCTCTTTTGAGGGCGCGTCCTTCGAGCTTTCCTCGCTCGGCGCGGATATGACGGTTGAAGAAAACGACCGATTGCAACGACTGAAAATGAGTCGGCAGCAGCTTGCCAACAACAAATTTGAGCTTCTCGCGGAGCTTTTCGCCACGCTCGGAGATGCCAAGGAAAAAGACAGTCTCTCACTCGAAGAGATCATTCGCAGAAAACGAAAAAAGAATCAAACCGAATGACCTTCCCGGTCGGTCGGTGATACGGCTTTCAAAGAAAACGACAGGCGCGCCTTCGGGACGCGCAAAAGAAAGGTACGGTAATAAGATATGAAAATTTCGGAGTCCGATATCGGAGAAAAGAATATCAGTGTTGACGAGCTGATCGAAAAGGGCAAGAGCAAGGGCTCGCTTTCCAACAGCGAGATCATGGAGGTCCTCGAGGACGAGAACTGCGACCTTGAGCAGGTGGAAACGCTTTACGAGGCTCTTGAAAATATGGATGTTGAGATCACGGGCTATGCACACGCCAGTGAGAGCGAGGCCATCGAAAACGAGATCGAACAGTTTGACTCGGCTGAAAAAATGGAAAAGATCCTTGCACAGGAGGGACTTGCGGTCGACGACCCTGTGCGTATGTATCTCAAGGAAATCGGCAAAGTGCCGCTTCTCAAGCACGAGGAGGAAACCGAATACGCCCGTGCGATGTTTGAAGGCATCAACGCGCCTCTCGTTCTGCTTTCTGCCGAGCTTGTTGAGCGCGTGAAGGAGCTTTCTCCAAAGAGCTTTGAACTGCTTGCCGAGATTGCCGAGACGCTCGTTGAGGACAGAAACGCCAACGATGACGGAAAGGACAAGAAGAAACGCAGCTATGTGGACGAGGGTATGACTGAGTTCAAGCTGAAGGGCCTTCTTGAGATGCTTTTTTCAACGGTCAGAGGAGCGAGGCTTGTTTTTGAACGAGATCGCACGCTCTACCGCAATATCGGCGCGTGGATGAAGGACGCTGTTCCGAAGATGACGGCTGTTTTTGCAGATGTTACCAGCAAGACGCAGGACGTGCCCGCAATGATCGCCGATATTGAGAGGATCTGCACCCTTTGGAACGATCCTTCCAAGTTCAAGCATGCTGAAAAGATTGAAGAAAAGGACAAGATGTTCCTCGATGAAGATGATCTGGCTGCCGAATTCGGTGACACGCTTGACGACGAATTCCTTGAGGATGGCGTTGAAGAGGTTGAGGAAGCTCCTGCTGAAGAGGAAACTGAGCAGGAAGAGGATACGCTTTGTTACGAGCTTGAGGATCCCGATTTTGTTCCCACCATCCGCTTTTCCGAGTTTGACGGCGATGCAATCAGGGAGAACGTCCGGAAGACCTTCGCCCGCGGTCACAGAGCGAAGCAGGCACTCGTCGAAGCCAACCTCCGCCTCGTTGTCAGTATTGCCAAGAGACATTCGGGAAAAGGTCTTGTGTTCCTTGATCTGATCCAGGAGGGTAACCTCGGTCTTCTCAAGGCGGTTGAAAAGTTTGACTATCGCAAGAATTTCAAGTTCTCGACCTACGCCACATGGTGGATCCGCCAGGCGATCACGAGAGCGATCGCCGATCAGGCACGAACGATCCGTATTCCCGTGCATATGGTCGAGACGATCCACAAGGTCTCCCGTGTATCGAGAAAGCTGCTTCAGGAGCTTGGCCACGAACCGAGCGTTGACGAGATCGCCGCCGAAATGGGCATCTCCTCCGAAAAGGTGAGAGAATATATGAAGATCGCACTCGATCCCGTTTCACTTGAAATGCCGATCGGTGAGGAAGAGGACTCGCATCTCGGTGACTTCATTCAGGATGAGGAATCGCCTTCTCCCTCCGAATCCGTCTCACAGACCATGCTGAGAGAACAACTCTTCGAGGTGCTGAAGACGCTTACTCCCCGAGAGGAGCAGGTATTGAAGCTTCGTTTCGGCCTTAAGGATGGCCGCATGAGAACCCTTGAGGACGTCGGCAAGATCTTCAATATCACGAGAGAAAGGATCCGTCAGATCGAGGCAAAAGCCCTCCGTAAGCTCCGTCACCCAAGCCGTTCCAAGCGTCTGAAGGACTATCTGGATTCTTAAAAGACTTGTCTAAAAATCGTCGGAAATGCTAATAATTTGCCTATCGTTTTGTGCCAAGTTCCAAACATTATGTCAGATATGACGAATTATGCCCCTTGGTTTTTGTGAATTGTGCAAAATAAAAAAGGTGTATCCTCAAGTCTCGATTCGCTTTTTCGGGGACTTGCACCGAACGTCAAAAAAATACACCTTGACAGTTTGCACGAAATAATATAAAATAAATATGTTATAGAGTATCAGTATACCTATGCGGGTAACCGTAAATCGCACTTTTCTAAGGAGGAAATCAGTATGAAACATAAGCTGTCAGTTCTGTCGGTGCTTCTTGCACTGCTGGCACTTGTGCTTGTATTCACCGCGTGCAATAATGACGGTAACGTTGCGTCTGAAAGCACCATCAAACCGAGAACCATTACGATCTATTCCATCACGGATGATTCCACGACGGATGCTGCGATCCAGCTCGTTCAGGATGAGTTGAACAAGATCACCGAGTCCCTTTATAAAACTCACGTGATCCTCCGTTTCTATCCTGCCGATGAATACGAGGCTGTGCTGAAAGCCGCCGTTGAAGCTAACGAAAGCGGCGAAGTCAACGTAAATTCGACCGAAACAAACACCACGGTAGAGACTGTTGTTAACGAATACGGCAGAACTCTGACCGTTTACCCCGAGGCGGGCGAGAATCAGCTGGATATCTTCCTGATTCCCGAGGGTGTTTCCAACTTTGACTTTTATACCCGTGATTACCTCGACTACGAGGATGAGAACGGCGACGCGGTCGAGCTTGGCGGTATTGCCCTCAACCTGAATTCTTACTTAAGTGAAAACGGCGTGGGCTACATACTCAATCAGTATATTCCCGCAACCGTTCTTGATTTCTGCCGTCACGATTCGATTGATTCCTCCTCCAATCTTTACGGTATTCCCAGCAACAATTACTACGGCGATGCAGAGTACATGCTGATCAATAAGCAGCTTTTTGACGAATACAACTACGAGGAATCCGTTATCACCGATATGTATTCGGTGCAGCAGTTCCTCGTGGACCTCGCTGCAGACTGCGGTCCCGGCAATGTTCGTCCCAATACCGTCCCGCTTTACAATACGCCCAGCATGAATCTCGTCAGCGTCACGGGCATGAGAAGCGTTGTTGCACAGTCGGTTTCGAATAGTGCGTCTGTTGCCTCGGGCATGTATACGCCGATGAACATCTTTGCTATTCCCGCTGCACAGAAGGGAATGAGCTTCGTTAACGCGATCAACCAGGCGGGCGGTATCATGCCTCGTGTAACTGACGACATTGACTTTGATACCGAATTCGGCGCCGCTTTCGTTTACGCAAGTGCAAATATTGTCGAGCAGTACTCCGATGATTATTATATCATCATGAACACTGTTCCGCTTATTGACGGTGAGGATATCTACAAGGGTATTTACGCTGTCAGCAACTATGCAAGTGAATACGCTGACCGTTGCGTGCAGATCCTCATTGCTATGACGACGAACGAAGAGTTCCGCAATATCCTCGGCTACGGTATTGAGAATATCAACTATATCATTGACGAGGAGAACGGTCTTGTCACCTATTCCGATGCTACTTCGTGTGAGGTCGAGGATAAAGAGACCGGT
>CAZYFC010000100.1:0-5773 GCA_964646715.1 uncultured Lachnospiraceae bacterium | reverse complement strand
GATTACAGGACGGTGACTTCTATGCGTGAACAGACGGTCGTTTTTCCATCGGCATCAAGCGGCAAAAGCATTACGGGCAAGCTCTTCTTGCCCACAGACGAAGCACCGCAGGGCATAGTGCAGATCCTGCACGGTCTTGCCGAGCATACGGGACGTTATCGGGGATTCATTGAATTTCTGACCGACAAGGGCTTTGCTGTCGCCGCTTCCGATCATCTCGGCCACGGAGAAACGGCACCTGAGGAGGAGAGAGGGTATTTTGCCGATGAAAACGGCTGGGAGGCGGTCTGCAAGGACGCGGTGACGCTTGCCGGACTTGCGAAAGAGATCTGCCCCGGTCTGCCGTATTTTCTCTTCGGTCACTCGATGGGCTCGTTTATGGCACGCACGGTCTATCTTGCCGACATGCTGAGGATGGACGGACTGATCTTAAGCGGGACGGGCAATCTGTCGTCTCTTGTCGTTTCGGCGGGAAAAAGGATCGCCCATGGGCAAATGAAGCGTCTGAAAAGCGGCAGAGCGTACAGCGAGCTTGTCAATTCACTTGCGCTGGGCGGTTACGATAAGCCCTTCAAGGGTGAAGGCAAAAACGCCTGGATCTCCTCGATTCCCGAGGAGGTGGCACGCTATAACGCCGATCCTCTTTGCGGCTTTCCCGTTAAGGTGGGCATGTTCCTCGATATGTTCGAGGGCATTGCGTATATCATTAAGAAAAAGAATATTGCCGCGGCAGACAAGAATACGCCGATCCTCTTTATTTCGGGGGCGCTTGACCCTGTCGGCAACAAGGGAAAGGGCGTTGCAGCCGCCTGTAAGGCGTTCAGGCGCGCAGGTGTCAAGGACGTCAGCATGTGGCTGTACGAGGGCTGTCGCCACGAGCTGCTCAATGACAGAGCGCATCTTGAAGTAAAGGCAGACGTTCTTTCGTGGATGAGAGAACGTATGTGATATTCAACAAAAAAGTGAGGGGTGATTTCAGATATGCTGAACAAAGAAGAACTGCTTGCGTATTTCGCAAAGGATGTTTTTGCCACCGAAACGGTGGGGATCACAGTGGATGAGATCGGTGAAGAGAAGGCGGTCTGCCGCTTGAAGCTCGCCCCTTCTCACCGCAACGCGGAGGGCAACGTGATGGGCGGTGTCTCCTTCACGCTGGGCGATTTTGCCTTTGCGCTCTTCGCCAACCGCCATGCCATTTCGACCGTCTCGCTTGAAGCTTCGATTCATTATCTCGGCGTTGCCAGAGGAAACGAGCTGGTCGCCGCGGTAACACCCATCAAAGAGGGACGTTCGGTTACAACCTGCGAGGTCATGATCTGCGACGAGCTGGGAAACGCCGTTGCACATATGACGGTCAGCGGCTTTCGCAAGGCGTAACACCGTACACTGAACCGAACGACAAACACGTTAAGAAAGGACATTTGATCATGAAGGTTCTTGTAACAGGCTTTGAGCCCTTCGGAAAATTGACGGTCAATCCTTCATGGGAAGCCGTAAAGCTCCTGTCCGAACGGCCCGGAAAAAACATTATGCTGAGGAAGCTGCTTCTGCCGGTGGAATACGAACACTCTGCCGATATCCTTCTGGAAACGGCATCACAGTTTCGCCCCGACGTGATCCTATGCACCGGCGTTGCTGTCAAGCGAAATGCCGTGACGCCCGAATACGTGGCGGTCAACATGAAGGACTCCTCCACGCCGGATAACGCGGGCAAGGTCTGCATCTACGAAAAGATCGTTGACGAGGGGGACAGCGCACTTTATACCAATCTGCCGCTGACCGAGGCGCTTGACGCGATCCACGCCGCAGGCGTGCCTGCTTCGCCCTCTTTCGACGCGGGGACGTATGTTTGCAACAATCTGTTTTACCGTTTGATGTATGATATTAAGTACGGCGCAAAAAAGATCTACGGAGGCTTCGTGCATCTGCCTCCCGAAAGTGCCGTCAGCGCAAGGGATGCCGCACGCGCTATTGAAGCCGTTCTGCTGATGCTTGCCGACAGACCCTTGCAGAAATGAAGCCGACAGAAAACAAAAAACGCTTTTCGCATACGGCGTGATGCTGAAGGACGGTCAAAAGCCGATATGGATTTATTTCCGTATCGGCTTTTTTCTATTGCATCACCGCCATCGGCGGTGAGTACGTGTGTACTTACAGCCGAACAAAAAGCCTCCCTCGTATAAAGGGAGGCTCTGGCGGCAGTCGCTTGTTTACCTGTTCCGTCTGTTAAAAAACTGTTCTCCGGAATAGGATACATAGGCAAAAGGGTGCTTTTTTATTTCTGCGCGAGGCGCTTGACGGTGTGTGCGACGGTTTCAACGAAGCGCTCAATGTCGTAGCCGTAGGTCTTGCAGTTGACTGTGCAAACGGGATTGCCCGCGCCGTCCTTCAGAAGAATGGCGATGATCGGCAGTTCTTTTTCCTCGCCGTCAACGGCGACGCGTTTTCTCGTCTCGGAGAAATACTCTGCGCTGACAGGCTCGGTAAGCGCGAGCTTCAGGGTGAGGACCTCCTCCTTCGGCTCGATCAGCGAAGTGCGCTTCTGGAAGACGCGCAGCGTTTTTCCGTCGATCATGAGGTAGGTGATCGCGTAGATCGGGGTGAAATTTCTGCCGTTCTTCTTCTGACGGAGCATAAGGCTTTCGTCGGTAAGGTCGTAGCCCTCGAATTCAAAGAAGAGGTCGGGATTCTGCTCGGGATGCTCAAAATGGGCGAGTGCATCCTCTTTTGCGCTGTTTTGCAGCGTTCCGATAACCTCCTTGATCTGCTTTTCGCTCGTCATCATGCTGAGGGCGGTCAAGAGGATCGCCACGCCGATAACGGCGAAGGGCAGGGCTGTGGGAAGCCCCATGCTGCCACCGATCAGCAGAAAGATGAGGACGGCAATGGCGATAAAGGCGTACGCGACGTAGGTCGCACGCGTCCAGCGCTTGGTGCGTTTATGATCAAAAAACAGTGAGTTTTTCTTGTAATCCATATAAACGGTCCTTCTCAACGGCAATTTTTACGATTTATCCGTCTTATTGTAGCACAAGCTTTTGCCTGACGCAAGAGTGTTTTTCCGTTTTTTACCGTTTTCCTTTATTTTCTTCTTGACAGATCGGCTTTTCGGGTCTATAATGAGGTTGCGAACAAATGTTCTTTGCCGGAGGGAGGGAATGGGATGGAAAAAGCGAGAACCTATTACTGCATCGATATGAAATGCTTTTTTGCCTCGGTGGAATGTGCTGAACGCGGTCTTGACCCCTTCACAACGCCGCTCGTCGTGGCAGACGAGGCGCGAGGACGAGGTGCGCTTTGCCTTGCCGTCTCGCCCTATCTCAAAAGCCTTGGCGTAAAAAACCGTTGCCGTCTTTTCGAGATCCCCGAGCGTATCCGTTATATCATAGCCAAGCCGCGCATGCAGAAATACATTGAATACGCAGCGGATATCTACGAGCTTTACCTGCGCTATATTGCGCCGCAGGATATTCACGTCTATTCGATCGACGAGGCGTTTATCGACGCGACCGATTATCTCAAATGCTACCGACGCGATGCAAAGGATTTTGCGCGCCTTCTTCTCTCTGTTATCGCGCGTGAAAAAAAGATCCCCGCCACGGTCGGCATCGGCACGAATCTCTATCTTGCCAAGGTTGCGCTGGATATCACCGCGAAAAAAGCGCCCGATCATATCGGACTTCTGACCGAGGATAGCTACCGAAAGACGCTTTGGCACCATCAGCCGCTCAGCGATTTCTGGCAGATCTCCTCCGGTACGGTGCGCCGCCTTGCGAAGTACGCCATCTTCGATATGGCGGCGATCGCACACGCCTCCGAAACGCTGCTCTATCGCCTCTTCGGCGTGAACGCCGAGCTTCTTATCGACCACGCGTGGGGCAGAGAATCCTGCCTCATTGCAGATATCAAGAAGTATAGAAGCAAGAGCCGATCGATCTCGACCTCGCAGATCCTGTTTGAGGATTATTCCTACGAAAAGGCGCGTATCGTCATGGGTGAAATGGTGCGCTGGAGCTGTCAGGAAATGATGCGCCGCCACGTGATCACCTCTAAGGTGGCGATCTTCATCGGCTATTCAAGGGATTGTTTGCCGCCTGTCAACAAAAGCGTACATCTCGGTGTGACAACGAGCGTCTATTCGCTTATCGCGCCGCACGTTATGGCGCTGTTCGACCGTATCGCCGACAGAAAAATGCCTATCCGCCGACTCGGTATCACGCTCTGCAGCGTTTGTCCCGAGGGGTGGGAGGGCTACGATCTCTTTACCGACGTCGAGGCGGTCGAAAAAGAAAAAAAGCTCGAGCATACCGTGCTCGGGATCAAGGATAAATTCGGCAAAAATGCCCTCCTTCGCCTCACCGATCTGCAGGAGGGCGCCACTGCCGTGCTACGCAATAAGCTGATAGGAGGACATAACGGTGAATAGAGAAGAACGCGCCAAGCAGTTTATGCCCTTTGACGCTCTGAAGGGTCTGAACGAGGAGCTTCGCCGCCGTGAAGAGCGATCCTGCCGCGAGGCGCGCCGCCTTCTGAGCGAAGAGGCGGCGGCAAAGCTCTCCGGGCGGTTGCTTCGCCTGAAAAAGGGTATGACGGTCGAGATCGTCTATTATGAAAACGGACACTATCTCAGCGAAAACGGCAGGCTGGAGGAGATAGATCCCGTTTTTTGCTTTCTCGTTCTGTCGGGTAAGCAGATCTTTTTTACCGATATATACAGGATCGGTGCTGTGCCTCGCTGAAGGGTCAAAGCGGTTCTTCCGATGATCGTGTAAAAACGCCGTTTTTGTTGCTCAAAGAGCGAGAAATTCTCCGATCGCGTCGATCAGGCGCTCCATCTTGCCTTTGAAATCAGTGGAATTGTCGATCACGCTGAGGGAAGGATGTGCTGACCAGACCGCCCGGAGCTTTTCGTCGAGACTGATCGCCTCCGCGGGTGTTTCGGAGCGCGCCGTGTTGTTGGCGGTGGTATAGAAGTTTTCCGCGCCGTCGGCGGCTGTCACGAGGTGGAAGACTGCGTCGTAGCGATCGAGAAGCTCTTTTTCCGTCACGCCGAGTGCCTTTTGCACCGCGTCAAACTCCTCTTCGGACATATACGCCCTGTTGTCCATCACACCGCGGTCGCAGACGAGCAGCAGCCTGTCGGCGGGCATCGTGCAGCCACCCTTGTAAAACGCATCCTCGGTGGCGATCTGCAGGCGCGAGAGGCAGATCTGAAAATCGGCGTTCGTGCCGCAGGTGGTGGGGGAGACTCCGCCTACGATCAGCTGCGTGGCGGATTCCGGCACGAAGAGAACGGTGTAGCCTTCCTTTGAGAAGGCATCTCTGATCCAATTCATGGCGGTAGTCTTGCCGCCGCAGGGACCGCCTGTGATCACGATCTTGACGATTTTCATGTATATACCTCGTTTCACGATATTAAAATGACGAATTTATTATAGCAAACCGCCGTCCCGCTGTCAAGACGGCGGCAGTATTTCTCCGCGTTTTGGGTGGGTAGCGCCTGCTTGAAGGGACTTGACGTTTTTGTCGCGGCGTGGTATACTGAACGAAAGAAACTGAGAAAAGGATAGTTTGATCATGACGAATTATACCGATCTGAACGACTCGCTTGAAGCCATGCTGGAGGGCGTGCCGCACCTTATTGCCAATCTGGCGAACGCCTCGGCGCTTTTATACGATACGCTTGACGGCTTGAACTGGGCGGGCTTTTATCTTATGGAAAACGGCAAACTCGTGCTCGGCCCCTTTCAGGGGAAGCCTGCTTGCGTGGAGA
>CAZYFC010000099.1:0-5785 GCA_964646715.1 uncultured Lachnospiraceae bacterium | reverse complement strand
TATGTGCCGAGGGCAGGGCCGACGGGGGGACCGGGGAGTGCCTTGCCTGCGGGCAACTGAAGTTTGATATAACCTGTAATTTTCTTTGCCATGTTAATACCTCCGAATGTGGTTATTGAAGCGGAAGATCAAAAATTTCTTCCTCCCACCGGTACGCTTTTCATGCGTACCCAAACCTGAAATAGTTAGTCTTTGATTCGCTCGACGCTGCCGGATTCCAGCTCGACGGGCGTTTCGCGTCCGAACATAGACGCAATTACCTTGATCTTCTTTTTGTCTTCGGAAATTTCCTCAACGCGACCGATAAAGCCGCTGAGTGCGCCGGAAATGATCTTCACGCTGTCACCGACTGCAAAGGTGAGTACGGTAGTCGTGGGCTTTTCAACACCGATATTCGCCACTTCGTCATCAGTGAGAGGGATCGGTCTCGAGCCGGGGCCAACAAAGCCGGTCACACCGGTGATGTTTCTCACCACGTGCCAGGTCTCGTCGGTCATGATCATCTTGATCAGGACGTATGAGGGAAAAACTTTACTTTCAACTTCCTTCGCGGTCTCGCCGTCCTGCACGATCTCTGTAACAGTAGGGATCTGAATATCAAAGATTTTTTCGTGCAGACCGCGATTTTCCACGATCTTCTCAAGGTTGGTCTTTACTTTGTTTTCATAGCCGGAGTATGTGTGTGCCACATACCATCTGGCTCCATCCATATACTCTGCCATATCGTGTTCTCCTTAGACAAGGAGTCCGATGAGTTCCATCAAGCCCACGTCAACAAGACCGATCACTGCCGCAAGAACCGTGAGAATGGCAATGAGCCACGCCGTGTTCTTCCAAGCGGTAGCGGTAGGATACCATGTAACTCTCTTGGACTCAACTTGTACGCCTTTGAAGAAGCCTGTCTTCTTTTCGGGCTTTTGGTTGTTTTTATCCGCCATGATACCCTCCTTATTTGGTTTCCTTGTGAACAGTGTGCTTCTTGCAGAAACGGCAATACTTGTTCATTTCAAGTCTGTCGGGGTCGTTCTTTTTGTTTTTCTTAGAATCGTAGTTTCTCTGCTTGCATTCACTGCACGCCAATGTGATTTTAACTCTCAAGTTTCGGCACCTCCTAATTTATTTGAAGCATCGTGCATGACGAACACCATGCTTCCGAATACCTCCCTCTTAACGGAGCTTGTACCGATCTTTCCCTAAAAAAATCCGCACAAAAAAAGCCCTCTCCGCAGAGGTAGCTCAAGTGTAACACAAACTGACCTCTTTGTCAAGTGCTTTTTTCAATTTTTTCGGCCTTTTGACCTGTTTTCATAAAAAACGCCTATCTTTGCCTTCTTGCTCCAAGCGAACCGACGTCCACTTTCCTGAAAAAAGGGTGCTTCAACAGTGAGTCAAAGCACCCTTTCGACTGCTTATCAGGCAAGATCAGTCTTCGGTGTGAGCCTTTGCGTCGGCAATGATCTTCTGAGCAATATTACCGGGCACTTCATCGTAACGGACTACCTCGTAGGTATAGGAACCCTTACCCTGCGTCATAGCGCGCAAGGAGATGGTATAGTCAGTCATTTCAGCCTTCGGCACCTCTGCCTGAATGACGGTATAGCCGGGCTTGTTTTCAGCCGGATCCATACCGAGAACGGCACCGCGACGCTTACCGTTGAGGTCGCCAAGAATAGAACCTGCAACGCCTTCGGGAACGGTGACATTCAGTACGCCAACCGGCTCAAGAAGCACGGGATTAGCCTTGGGGAGACCTTCCTTGTAGGCGATGCTCGCCGCCATCTTGAAGGAAAGCTCGTCGGAGTCAACTTCGTGATAGGAGCCGTCGTACAGGTCTGCGTGGAGCTTAACCATGGGATAGCCCGCCAGAACACCCTTTTGCATCGCATCCAAAAGGCCCTTTTCAACCGCGGGGAAGAAGTTCTTGGGAACCGAACCGCCAACCACGGAGGTGGTAAAGGTAAGTCCTTCCTCTTCACCGGGAGAGAAGGTCATGAGAACGCGGCCGAACTGACCTTTACCGCCCGACTGCTTCTTGTGCTTGCCTTCCTGCTGCACCTTCTTGCGGATTGTCTCGCGGTAAGCGATCTTCGGAGCAACGTACTCGGCCGAAACACCGTTTCTGGTCTTCAGTCTTGCAAGAACTATGTCGAGCTGCATGTCACCGAGACCGGAAACGAGAAGCTGCTTGGTCTCTGCGTTGTTTTCAAACTTGAGGGTCTTATCCTCGTCAAGCAGCTTGATAACGCCCTGCGCGAGCTTATCCTCTTCACCCTTCGTCTTAGGCTGAATGGCCATGGTGTAGTAAGGCTCGGCAAAGTGGATGCGGGTGAAACGGAAGTCTATCGGAACGGCAGAGAGCGTGTCGTTGGTGGCGGTGTCGGTCAGCTTAACGACTGCACCGATATCACCGCAGCAAAGTGCGTCGACCTCTTCCTGCTTCTTGCCGCGCACGATATTCAGCTTAGCAAACTTCTCAGCCGTACCGGTACGCATGTTCTTAAGCACGGTGCCTGCGGTAAGCTCACCCGACATGACCTTGAAATAGGAGGTTCTGCCGTACTGGTCGCTGACCGTCTTGAAAACGAGGATCGAGGGAGGACCGTCTCTTTCGATCGGCATGGTGGTATATTCCTCACCGCGCAGGATCTTTTCCACCTTCTTCTTGTCCGGGAAGGGGAAGGAATCGACGATGCTGTCCATCAGCGCCACAACGCCCCATAGATTGGTGGCAGAGCCGCAGAAGACAGGCGTAACGGTTCCCGAGATGATACCGTTCTGAAGGGCTTCAACCGCTTCTTCCTTGGTGATCTCCTCTCCGTCGAAATATTTCATCATAAGCTCATCGTCAACCATGGCGATGGCTTCGTAGAACTTGTCGCGATATTCGGCAACGCTATCGGGATCGGCGTCAACCTCAGTTCTCTTGCCGTCCTTATCGTAAGTATACTTTTTCAGCTCAACGAGGTTGATGAGTGCGCCCTTTTCGGCAGGGATGAGCATGGGGCAGATCGAAGAACCGAACTTTTCGGTAAGCTGATCGATCACGCGACTGTAATTTGCTTCGGGATCGTCATACTTGTTGATAAAGACAGCCTTCGGCACGCCGGCATGAACGGCCTTTTCCCAAGCGATCTCCGTACCGACCTCAACGCCCGCCTTGGCGTCAACGGTGAAGAGTGCAGAACCGCATACGCGCAGAGCCGCCTGAACCTCGCCCTGGAAATCAAGGAATCCGGGGGTGTCGATAATATTGATCTTCGTGCCCTTCCAAACGAGATTAGCAAGAGACAGATTGATCGAAAAGCCTCTCCTGATCTCTTCGGGATCGTAATCGCAGACAGTATTGCCGTCAGCAGGCTTACCGAGACGGTCAGTCGCCTTTGCAAGATAAAGCATTGCTTCGGCAAGAGAAGTCTTACCGCTTCCTCCGTGTCCGAGCAGGGCTACGTTTCTGACTTGTTTTGTGGTAAAAGTCGCCATGGTGTTAGTACTCCTTCTAAATATAAGGTATAGCATAAACGGGGGGATTTCGCCCCATATAGTGTCATTATACCGCAGATCGACCTTGATTGCAAGCAAAAAAAACAACTTTATGTCTCTGCACTTACCGAAATTTCAGCCGTTTTTTTGTGCAGTTTGGACAAACTTACCTTGATAGGAGTCTCTTTTTGATAGCTCTTTGTCAATATCGTTCATAACCGAAATCTTTTTTCGGCTCCAAAGAGGGGCAACGAGGGTGTCAGGCGGTGCATCCCCCGTCACGCGGCCGATCACAATGTCCGAAGGCAGAAGCTCAAGCTGGTCGCAGACCGTCTCAACGTATTCCTCCTTGGAGGGAATATAGATCTTCCCCTCGCGGTATTCCTTTTCAATGGCTGTACCCTGCATAATATATAATAAATGTAGCTTAACGCCGTGAGGATGCAATGCACCCACCGCTTTGGCGCTCTCCAGCATCATCCTTTTCGTCTCACCGGGAAGATAATCGATGAGATGGATCACGGTTCTCAGTCCCTTGAGCTTTTCGTAGCCACGCAAAAAGGTCTCGTAGTCGTGACCGCGGTTAATGCGCCGTGCCGTCTCGTCGTGAACCGTTTGAAGCCCCAGCTCCACCGTCAGATGGATGCGTGACGCAAGCTCGAAGAGCAGCTCGACAACGCCGTCCTCAAGACAGTCGGCACGGGTGGCAATATCAAGACCGACCGCGTCGGGAAGAGTCAGCGCCTCCTCATATATAGCCCGCAGGTGAGAGGAGTCGGCATAAGTATTGGTGTGTGCCTGGAAATAAGGAATACATCTGCCGTTTTGCCACTTCTTATCGAACTGACGACGCGAAAGCGCGTACTGCTCGGCAATGGGCAGAAGCGCCGAGGGCGCAAAGTCGCCGCTTCCCCGCCCCGAGCAATAGGTACATCCGCCAACGCCGCAGGTTCCGTCTATATTGGGGCAGGTAAAGCCCGCGTCAAGCGGCACTTTATAAACCTTACAGCCAAAGGTTTTTTTGCCGTAATAGTCCATCGTGTAATACCGCTTATTGGTATCGGAATAAGGAAAGGGATTTTTCATACACGCCTCGCAGGTGTTTTCGTCAACCGCCCCACTCAGACAAGCAGGACTCTGTCTACAGTATACCGTCCGAAACGCCCGATGTCAATAGCACATTCCCGCAAGAGCGATTGAAAAAGGGACGCCGACATGACCCCGGGATATCTCCCGTGACCCTATACGGACGCCCCTTTTTGAGTAGGGTGATGATTGCCTGAGAGTCGTGACCCTACGGCGAATTAAACGTCATTTATGACAAGACCGAAACACTCCGGCAGAAAGCGCCTTCAGTTCACGCCATATCGCGCGAAGCCACAATAAAGCCGTCGCGGTTGTTACCCGAGATCGCGTATACCGAATTTTCGCGGATGCGGATATCGGTCAGACTACTGCCTGACGCCTTGACCGAGTAAATATTCCAAAGCACACCCGAAGCATCTGTCACGGCAAGCGGCGAATCAAAGGTATAGGAGTTGAGAAGCGCAAGATATGCGGCAAGCGTCAGACGGTTTTCATACATGTAAGTCGCGTGCGGCGAACCGACGTAGCGGAAGTAGCCGCTTTCCCCCGTCATCACAAAGCCGTATTTGTGACAGTTGGTGGCAAACCACTCGTAATACGCTGCCTTTTTCGAGGTGTGATCGATCGAGAAGCTGCCCTCCTCGGTCAGAACGTTTACCTCGAAAGCAAGACCTGTTACGCGCTCATCGGAGAGCGAAACGGCGTCTGCAGAAGCATTGACGAGCTGATACGCGTAGCGCACCTGCACGTCACGGTTGCCCGTCTTCGCTACGTAATCGCTCATCATGAGCGTAAAGGCGGAGAAGACCTCGGTCTTCATAAAGAGAAGACGTGAGCGAAGCAGAAAACTGCCGTTTTTGTTGGTATAAAGGGATACCCAGCCAAGCTCGGCAAGCTCGGAGGCAGACAGACGGTCAAGCTCGGCCGGGGTATAAAGGGAGGCAACCTTGTAGCAGAAGGGATTCTGCGAGTCTACCTGGATCAGCGAGCCTGTGTACACATCCCCTGCCGCAAGCGAGACCGTCACGTAACGGATAGGCTCCGGCTCGGGGAGGCTATCCTCGGGATGGGTTTCATTCGGCTCTTCAGTCGTTTCGCTCGGTAATGAATCAGTCGTGCCGTCGGCACTTGGGTCACTGCTCGTATCGACTGGATATGTAGTGTCTGCAAGAGTGGTGGTTGCTGCGGTAGTCGTGGTAGGGGTAACGTCGGCGTTTCT
>CAZYFC010000098.1:0-6018 GCA_964646715.1 uncultured Lachnospiraceae bacterium | reverse complement strand
CAAGAATTCCTGCGTGAACTGTCCTGCGGCTATTGCGGCGTGCCTGCTCGGTACGATCTACGATAACGAGACCTACTTTGACTATGCAAAGAAGATCATGGCGTGGGAATTCGAGAAGATGTTTGTTTCCGGTACAGGTCAGGTTTTCGATGCGTATGCTATCAACGGAACCGTCAGCAAGTGGGCATCGACCTATAATCAGGGCACCTTTATCGGAGCTTGCACCTATCTCTATCAGCATACAGGCGAACAGATCTACCTTGACAACGCGGCAATGGCGGCAAGCTACGCCATGAAGAATCTGACGAGCGGCGGTATCATCGATAACGGCGAGACTACCGGCGGCGACCTGCCGGGCTTCAAGAGTATTCTCGTTCGTTGGCTCTACCGTTACGCCATCGAGGTTGAAAGCCTTGAGATCCTCTCCTTCCTGCAGAAGAATGCTACCGCGGTGTATCAGAACCGCAACAGCGACGGTCTTGTCTGGACGAGCTGGAAAGAACAGACGCCCGAGGACATCGTAGGTAACGGAAATTACCCGGTGTTTGGTGTTTCCACGGCAGTAGCGCTTATGTACAACTGCCAGCAGTGGTGGTAACAGACGCATCGGAGCGATAAGCTTGCCCCTGCCCGCGGCGCCCGTTTTGAATTGAATCATCGGCAAGAGTAAAGGAATAGCCTTCCTTTACTCTTGCTTTTTTAATTAATTTATAAAAATCGATTCAATTACTCCGTCTACCAAAGACGAAAAGGACTTTACAAGACTTTTGATATATGCTATAATATACTCAATAAAGTAGTAAAGGAATGAACTCTATGAAACGATTGCTTTTCCTCATGCTCATTCTTGCGTGTGCGCTCCTTCTTTTCGTATCCTGTGGCGGCGGCGAAACCACCACGGCTGAGCAAACGACCGAATCTACCGAAACGACCGAGGAAGAAACTACGGCGACTGTTACGACAGAAAAAGCCGAGGTTGCTTTCGTTGAAAAGGGAGAGCCTGCCTTTAAGATGGTGATCCCTCCGTCGCTCGGTCAGGATGATACCGTTCTTGCGGGTATCACTGCCTTCCGTGATGCCTTCTCGACCGAAGGGCTGACGAAGCCCTCCACCGCTACCTCTGTACAGGAGGGTGTGTTCTCGCTCGTTCTCACGCTTGACGAAGCGCTTAGCGTAGCCGCCTCCGTCATGCACTGGGATCTCTCTCTTGAAGGTGATCTTCTGACTTTGACGGCAGGCAGTAAAGAGGCGCTCGTTTCAGGCCTTGAATATATCAGTGCGACTTACGTCACGGGAAAGGGCACGGATACCACGATTCCCGGTGATCTTGCCGTGGTCGGTGCGATCGATATGACCTACAGTGATGCGATCGATAAGACCTACGCTGAGATGGCAAGCGATATGTTTGCCTCCTTCAACGATGCTTATTGGGTGAATAACCGTTGGGTTGACGGCAATGCCTTCTGGGATACTGCTGAGATCCTCGAGGTCTATATCGATGCGTATGAAGCGACGGGCGACGAATCGATCAAGGATATGATGGTTAAATTCGCCAATATGTTCCTTATGAAGTATAAGAAGGACTTTTCTTATAACGACTATAACGACGATATTATGTGGATCTGTATCGGTCTCTCTCGCATCTACCTCCTGACAGGAGAGGAAACCTTCAAGACGGTTGCTAAGAATAACTTCGATGCGACCTACGCGCGTGCCTATAACGATACCCTCGGCGGCGGTCTTTGGTGGAAGGAGAACGAGGCTGTCATGTCCAAGAACTCCTGCGTCAACTGCCCCGGTGCGATCGCGGCATGCCTGCTCGGTGAGATCACGGGTGAAGAGTCCTATTTTGAAAAAGCAAAGGGACTCATTGATTGGGAGCTTACATATATGTTTGAAGCCAACACCGGTCGTGTATACGACGCGTATAACGTCGAGGGCAAGATCAACAAGTGGGCATCGACCTACAATCAGGGCACCTTTATCGGCGCATGTACCTATCTGTACAAGCATTACGGCAACGAACGTTACCTTGCCTATGCAAGCAAGGCGGCAGAGTATGCCATGAAGAATTTCACCAACAATCAGTACGGCGTCATTGACAACAGCGAAACAGGCGGCAATGACCTGCCGGGCTTCAAGGGCATTCTCGCCCGTTGGCTTTACCGTTATGCCAAGGAGACGAACGATCTTGAGATCCTCGCCTTCCTGCAGAAGAATGCCGACGTCGTCTATACCCACCGCAATACGAGTGGCCTTTGCTGGACGAGCTGGAAGGACCAGACGCCCGAGGATCTTTCGGACCGCATTGCGTTCGGGCAATCGACTGCCGTTTCACTTCTTTACAACTGTCAGCCCTGGTGGGAATAGGAGAAGGCTATGCACATTTTTCTTGTACGACACGGTCAATCGGTTGCCAATATCGGCGAGAATCTCGTCAAGCGGATTCCCGATCACCTTGTGCCGCTCACCGATGAGGGTAAGCGGCAGGCGGATGAAGCAGGCGCTTTTCTTGCCGCTTACTGCAGGGAGAAGGGAATCGATCTCTCTCACGCGCGCATCTGGCGAAGTCCCTTCGTGAGAACGCGAGAGACCTCAGAGGCGTTTAACCGTCACCTCGGGATCATCGACATCCGCGAGGATATCACTCTGACCGAACAGCAATTCGGACTCTTTGATTCGATCACCCGCGAGGAGCAAATGACGCGCTATCCCAACGAATACGCCGAATACGTTCGCCAGGTGACGAACTTCGGTAAATTCTACGCGCGCCTTCCGATGGGTGAGAGCCCCTTTGATGTTGCCATTCGCATCCATCAGTTCTTGGGAACTATCATGCGTGACTACGAGCGTCACGGTGTGGATACGCTTATAATCTTCACTCACGGAACGACGCTTCGCGCCTTTCTCATGCGCTATTTCCATTATTCGACCGAGTGGTACGAAGGAGAGAGGAATCCAAAAAACTGCTATATCCGCGAGATCGACGGTCACGTCGATCTCGGCTATATCAACGCAATCGAATAAAAGCAGCAGCATTCAGCGTAGCGCCAACAGGCGCGTTACGCTGAATGCTTGTTTTTGTTATTTTCGGTGTAAGTGAACAGAATTCGAAAAAAGAGAAGAAAAAAACAAAAGAAGAGAAAAAACTCTTGACAATCGCCACCCTCTATGCTACAATACAATTCGTAAAATGCATTGATGGAGTTACGCTTTGGGTGAAGCCCCTTCAGAGAGCCGACGGTCGCTGTGAGTCGGCGGGGAAGCCCGTAGGTGATCTCGCTCCGGAGCAGGGCTTTTGAAAGGATCAGTAAAGAGCCACGGCATGCCCCGTTATCACGGCAAATGGCTTCATGTGAGCCTGAGAGTGGCAGTAGTTTACTGCAATTCGGGTGGTACCGACGAACTTTTTCGTCCCCGTAGCGCAAGCTTCGGGGGCTTTTATTTTTTGCAGACAAAGCAAGGAGATATATGTAATGAAACAGATCTACGTGACCGATTCAACCTTTTGCTATGCCAAGGGCCTTTCTTTTAAGGAAAAACTGATCCTGACAAGACAGCTGGCGGCTCTCGGTGTAGATTGCATCGAGGTGGGCAAGCTGACTGCCGACAGTGAAGATAAGCTCTTTATTAAGGCGGTGCTTCCCTTTGTGGAGAATGCGACGGTTTGTGCTGTCGTTGGGGAAGGAGAAGGGGATGCCTCAGCTGCATGGGAGGCACTTGCCCCTTTGACGAATAAGCGTCTGGTCATTGAAAGCCCCACTTCGGTCGTCCAAATGGAATATTTTTGTCACAAAAAGCCCGACAAGGTGCTTGAAAGCGTTGTTGCACGCGTGTCTGAGGCGGCTTCTTTGACTGAAGAGGTCGAGTTTTCCGCCCTTGACGCAGTAAGAAGTGAAATGCCGTTTCTCGTCAAGGTGTGCGAAGCGGCCGTTCAGGCGGGTGCGAAGTATATCACGCTTTGTGACAGTGAGGGCGCGGTCACGCCTACCGAAATGGCTGCATTCCTTGCTGATTTTCGTGCATCTGCCCCTCTTTGTGCCAATACGCCGATCGCCGTGTGCTGCAGTAATGCACTTTCGATGGCTTGTGCCAACAGTGTAGCGGCGGTGATGAGCGAGGCATGTGCTGTGAAGACCACCATTTGCGGGGAGGATGCCGTGGCACTTGACGCCTTTTCACGAACTGTCTCGCTTCGCGGCAACGATTGGAATATCGCCGTTGGCGTGGACGGCACCGCGATGTGCCGTGCAATCGATTCGATGCCTTTTTTGAAGAGCGAAAAGCCTGCTACCACTGCAACGGCCGTCGAGACGGTCGAGGATACTGACGAGATCATTCTTGCCAAGGGTATGACGGTCGGTCAGATCGCCGACGTTGTGGCACATATGGGATATGAGCTGACGAGCGACGATATTGCCAAGGTCTACGCCGCCTTTGAAAAGCTTGCCGAGCGCAGATCGGTCAGCGGCAAGGAGCTTGAAACCATCATTGCCGACGTAGCGGATGAAGTGCCTCCCACCTATCTGCTCCGTTCCTATATTGTGAACAGCGGCGACAGGATCTCGCCCATGGCACAGGTCGAGATCGAAAAGGACGGTGAGATCCGTCACGGTGTTTCGATAGGCGACGGTCCGATCGATGCCGCCTTCCTCGCCGTGGAGCGCGTGATCGGCACGCACTACGAGCTGGACGATTTTCGTATCAGCTCGGTGACGAGAGGGCAGGAGGCGATGGGCGAAGCGCTCGTAAGACTCCGCAGTCGCGGTAAGGTCTATTCGGGCAGCGGCGTTTCTACCGATATCATCGGCGCATCTCTCAAGGCATACGTCACCGCTTTGAACAAGATCGTTTTTGAAGAAAGATAACCTTAATCTGGAGATGTACTTATGAAATTAGCCTTTTCTACCGATTATTGGAAGGGATATAGCTGGGCGGAGTATTGCCGTTTGGCTAAGGAAATGCAGTTCGATGGTATCGAGATCCACGATATCGACCGAGAGGCTTTCACAGCCGACGGCGCGATCTTCTCGGACAGAATGGTTGCCGCTTCAAGAAAGCTTGCCAATATGGGGCTTTCGATTCCTTGCCTTGACACAGTTTTCAATATGGCTGAGGAGGAGAAAAGCGGTGAGCATCTTGCCACGCTTGCGCGTTATCTCTCTGTCGCCAAGACCGTTCACGCGCCCTTCGTGCGCCTCTATGCTAAAGAAATCGAAGGCTTTTCGCAGGAGGAGCTTGACGGCGTTGTGATCGCATTCCTTGAAAAAGCGATTCCGATGGCCCGGAAGGAGGGTGTAGTGCTGACGATCGAGACTTCGGGGCTCTATGCCGATACCTCCCGCCTTGCCTATATTCTCGGCGTGTTCGCTTGCGACTGGCTTGCGGCACTCTGGGATATTTCGCATCCCTACCGTCTGTTTGGGGAAGATCCCGAAAAGACGGTGGAGAATCTCGGGGCATATATCAAGCACGTTCACATCAAAGATATCAATGGTCGCGGCGATGAGGTCACCTACTGTCTCATGGGGGAGGGGGAGCTTCCTGTCGGACGCTTTATCAACGCGCTTCGTTCGGTGACCTACGATGGCTTTCTCTCCTTTGAATGGAATCCTGTCTGGGCGGCAGAGCTTGCCGACCCCGAGATCGTGTTTCCGCATTTCGTTACCTATATGGAACGTTTTGCAGAGAAAGCACCGCGCGAGCTTGCACTTTATACGAACCGTGCAGGCACGGGACGCTTTATCTGGCCGAAATACAGCCTGATCAACGAGACCTTCGGCTCACTGCTTGACCGCGTGGTCGATATTTTTCCCGATCAGCTTGCCTTCCGTTATACGACGCTCGATTATACGAGAACTTACGCCGAATTTCGGCGCGACGTGGATGATTTTGCCCGTGCGCTCATCGCCATCGGCGTTAAGCCGGGCTCACACGTGACCGTCTGGGCGACCAACGTGCCGCAGTGGTATATCGCCTTCTGGGCAACGGCCAAGATCGGTGCGGCGCTCGTGACGA
>CAZYFC010000097.1:0-6177 GCA_964646715.1 uncultured Lachnospiraceae bacterium | reverse complement strand
ACAACACTTCGTGTTGATGATATACCGCAACAAGTTGCGGATGATATACAAGGCTACGCCTTGATTTATCTCTGAAAGTGTGATATAATGAAACGCAGAATGAAGATGCGGTAAATGCCAAATAAAGTTATTTGTCCTGTTTGCGGAAAGGCCGAATTTCAATCACAATGTGATTACGATATATGAGATATTGTGGTTCGGAAAACGATGATTGCTTTGATGGAGGCGGTGCAAATAATTTTCAATTTTTGACCTCTTAGCCGCAATTAGGCAGAAAAAAGCACACATTTGTCTACCAGGACAATTTTTCCGTTGAACTTTAAGGAGGATATCTATGTTGGATGCAGTAAAGCTGAAGGAATCGGTTGTCGGATGGATACGCGATTGGTTTGAAGAAAACGGCAAAGGCTGTAACGCGGTGCTTGGCATTTCGGGCGGCAAGGACAGCTCGATCGTGGCATCTCTTTGCGTAGAGGCGCTTGGCAAGGAGCGCGTGATAGGCGTTCTCATGCCCAACGGCGAGCAGAGCGATATCGACTGCTCCTATCAGCTTGTGAAGCATCTCGGTATTGAGTATTATCTTGTGAATATCAAGGATGCCTGCGACGGCATTCTCAGCCATTTTCCCGAAGGCGTTGCCCTTTCGGAACAGACGCGCATCAACCTGCCACCCCGTATTCGTATGACGACGCTTTACGCGATCTCGCAGAGCCGCAATGGCCGCGTTGCCAACACCTGCAACGGCTCGGAGAACTATATCGGCTATTCAACGCGCTACGGCGACGATGCGGGCGATTTCAGCCCCCTCGGTAAACTGACCGTTGAAGAGGTCGTTGCGATCGGAAAGCTCTGCGACCTGCCGATGAGTCTTGTGCTGAAGGTGCCTGCCGACGGTCTTTGCGGTAAGACGGACGAGGACAACTTCGGCTTTACCTACGCCGTCCTTGACAAATACGTACGCACCGGTGTTTGTGAGGACGAGGCGATCAGAAAGAAGATCGACTATCTCCATGAGAAGAATCTTTTCAAGCTGAAAACGATCGCCACCTTTGAGCCTTGATAACGGCGATATGTGAAGAATGAAGGGTGTATCCCTTCAAAAACGATGAGGAAAAGGGCTTTTTCGACAGGAAAAAATATTTTTATTTTTTTGTATTTTACTATTGACAAAGCGGGATTGTTTTGTTATAATGGCTAGGCGGTTGAAAAACCCTGCTGCTATGGCTCAGTTGGTAGAGCGCGTCCTTGGTAAGGACGAGGTCCCCGGTTCGAATCCGGGTAGCAGCTCCAAAAAGAAAAGCACTTCGTAAGAAGTGCTTTTCTTTTTGGAAATGAAGCGCCCCTGCGGTGCATGAAGCGAGTTGCGAAGCAACGCATGAAGCGGGGCTTCGCCCTATGAGCGCGCCTTCGGCTCGCGGAGAGGTTCATTGCGCTTCGCTTCACGGCGCAACGAGTGCTTCACGGCGCGATGCCGCTTCATATCGACGAAGTCAATGTTTCATTGACAAAGCATTCATTTTGCGTTATACTTTATTCGAATGACGGTGATAGTATGCTCGTTTCTTCAATTAACACCGTTCTAGATTATCGCAGGTGCGCCAAGCGGCTTTTTTCTTTTTGTTCTTTTCACTTTTCTCTGAATCTCCCGGGCGACTTTTCCGTAGAGGAGAGAAGAGAAGGGGTGGCTTTTCTCCCTTTGGTCGAAAAGCATTTGTGTTTTTCCTGTTTTTGTGCCGGAATAAGATATCCGTTATTAAGGAGCGTCTATGAAAAGAGTTCTTTTTTTACTTATCTCTTTGCTCGTTTTTTCGCTTATTCTGTCGGCGTGCGGTGCAGCTTCCGACAGCAGTGCTCCTGAATCGACAGAGCACTTTTTGTCCGACAGCACGGTCGCTGTCGTGACGACTGCCGATGATACGACAGGCGAGACCACTGCTGAAGCAATGACCGAAGAAACGACGGCCGAGGAAACGACGGCTGAGGAAACGACGGCTGAAGAAACGACGGCTGAAGAAACGACGGCCGAAGAAACGACGGCTGAGGAAACCGCCGCGCCGATCACCTATACGGCGGCAAGCTGGATGAACGCTCTGCCCGACGAGCGCTCTCTCGGCAGTATTGCGATCCCCGGCACGCACGACAGCGGTGCCACAAAAGAGGCGTACGGCATTTCGGGAACTGCCAAATGCCAGGATATGACGATTGCCGAACAGCTTGCGGCAGGCGTTCGCTTCCTTGACATCCGTCTTTGCCGCGTGGAGGGTGAGCTGCAGATCTACCACGGAGATATCGACCAGAAGCTGACCTTTGACGAGGTGCTGACAGCTTGCTATAGCTTCCTTGCCGAAAACAAGGGAGAGGCAATCATCATGTGTATCAAGGAAGAGACCGATGCCAAGGGCACGAACGCCGACTTTGACGTGATGGTTAAGGACAAGATCAGTGAAAACGCCGATAGGTGGTATACCGGCGGCGATGTGCCGAGTCTCGGAAGTGCGCGCGGTAAAATTGTTTTGATGCGCCGCTATTCGACAAGCGGCACTTACGGGTTTAACGCCTCAAGCGGCTGGAAGGATAACGACACCTTCACGCTTACGACGGCAGGCGGCGTGCTGAAGTGCCAGGATTATTATCAGAATGAAAGCGGCGAGGCCAAGTGGGCGGCGATCAGCGCCTTTTTCGACGAGATGAAGCCTGCGGATAACACCTATTGTCTCAACTATACGAGCGGCTACGTGCCGGGACTTTTCTCAATTCCCAATATTCAAAAGACGGCTGAGCACGTCAGGCCCTTATTGCTTGAATATCTGAAGACATCCCCCGATATCGTGGGTGTTTTCGTCATGGACTACGTGACTGAGGCGCTTGCCGAAGCGGTCTATCTGCTGAATTTTGATTAATTGCTCCCGATCGCTTCTCCCCTTCGGATTTTTTGGCCGCGCCTCTTGCTATTTTGGTGAAATTATGGTATACTGTACGGCGTGAAGATTGAAAAAGGAGGACGCCTATGGAGGATCTTAAAAAGATCGTTGCGAAAAATATTGCAGCGCTTCGTGTCAATGCTCATTTGACTCAGTTTGAGCTTGGTGAAAAGCTCAGCTATTCCGATAAAGCCGTCTCCCGCTGGGAGAGAGGGGAAGCTGTTCCCGACGCCTATGTTCTTCTCATGATGTCGGATATCTTCGGCGTTACTGTTGATTATATACTGAAAGAACATGCCGAGGAGGAAGCGCCGCCCGCCACCCTGCCGCCTGAAACCAAGAAGGGGAGCGCAAACAAAAGGCGCGTCACGCTACTCGCCTTTTTGTCTGTCTGGGCATTGGCGCTACTCGTTTTCGTGATCACCGCCATTGTGGGCAACGCCTTCTGGCTTGTCTTTATTTACGCCATTCCGATCTCGGCGACCGTGATGCTCGTTCTCAACTGTCTGTGGGGGACGCGCGGCCTCAGCGTGCTTTACGTTTCGGCACTTGCTTGGGGTATACTGCTGTCGGTGCATCTCTCGCTCCTTTCCCGCAACCTTTGGATGCTTTATCTGATCGGTATTCCCGCGCAGGTGATCATTCCGATCGCCTTTTCTTTCAAGCGAAGCGCCTCTTCGGGTGAGGGCACCGCCTTGAAAAAAGCGTCGGATAAGCTTGATAAGGGAAAAGAACCGAGCGGCGAAAAGAATGCGCCAACAGAGGGCGTTCCTGACACGAAGAAAAATGAAACCTCCGAATAAGCTTTATTCATGCGGCTTTTCGTCAACTCTACAAAAATGAGAGTCTGTTTTTCGGACTCTCATTTTTCGTTTTCTCTTTGTAGAGCGAAGAAAAAACAAATAGGTGGTTTTTTTCTTGGCGACACTGTATGATGGAGGCGTAAGACATCGGGGCGCTTGCACCGCCCGATGCTTCGCGCATGCCGACAGGGGTCTTTACCGAAAACGGTCGAAGGGTGCAGGCTACCATGATGGGCGCCGGTGTCCTTCAAAAAAGAGGAGGCTATCCGCTGTTTCTTCTATTCCACAAGCCTCTTGTTTCCTATCGGCGTATGCAGAAGGACAAACACAAACAAAATACAATATGGCGAAAGAAAGGATACATCCACTATGGCAAACTATCGCATCACATGCTGCTCGACAGTTGACCTCTCGGCAGAGCATCTGCAGGCAAGACAGGTCAGCTATCTCCCTTTTCACTATTATCTGGACGACGTGTCGCACAGCGACGATCTTTTCACCTCAATGTCGGCGGAGGAGTTCTATTCCGCGCTGAAAAACGGCGCTGAGCCAAAGACAGCGCAGGTTAATACCGACGAATACATCGAATATTTCACGAAGATCCTTGAAGAGGGCGAGGATATTCTCCACATCGCCCTTTCCTCCGGTCTTTCCGGCTCCTACAATTCGGCAAGAGTGGCAAAGGATATTCTGACAGAGAAGTATCCCGACAGAAAAATCTATGTCGTTGACTCGCTTGCTGCCTCCTCCGGCTTTGGTCTTCTCATTGACGGTGTGGCAGACAAGCGCGACGAAGGCCTTTCGATCGACGAGCTCTATGCATGGGTGGAGGAAAACAAAAAGAAGCTCCATCACTGGTTCTTCTCGACCGACCTTACCTTCTTCGTCAAGGGCGGCAGACTCTCCCGTGTTGCGGGCTGGTTTGGCACGGTGCTGAAGATCTGCCCGCTTCTCAACGTGAGCCATGACGGTAAGCTGACGCCCCGCTTCAAGGTACGCGGCAAGGAAAAGGTCAAGGCAGAGATCGTTGCCAGAATGCACGAGTATGCGCTTGACGGCGATCAATACAGCGGCAAATGCTTTATTTCTCACGCCGACTGCTACGAGGACGCCAAGGCTGTGGCAGATGCGGTCGAAGCGACCTTCCCGAAGCTTTCCGGCAAGGTCGTGATCAACAATATCGGGCCGACCATCGGCTGTCACACCGGTCCCGGAACGGTTGCGCTCTTCTTTTGGGGCGCTGAGCGCCATGACTGACGGCGCAAGAGGTCAGGTCGTGCAAAGCCCTTCGAAGGGCGCTAAAGCCTTTGCGGGGATCGTTCGCTGTGTCAGCGTGCCTCCAATTCTGATCTCGGCGCTTCTCGTTTGGTTCTATTTTGCTTGTGACGGTATGTTTGCGTCTTACTTGTCACTTGCGCTCTCGATCGTTTTTCTCGGCGGAGTGCCGCTTTTGGCCTACGCCGTCTGGGCAGTCGTTCCGAGATGGAGAAGGCTGGGCAGACGCAGTCAGAGAAAGCTCGCCTTTGTTTTCAGCCTCGTTGGTTATACGGGTGGACTTATTTATGCGCTGGTCGCAGAGGTGAGTCGTTCGCTTCTTGTGATCTTTCTCACCTATTTTCTCTCTGCCGTGCTATTGACACTCTGTAATAAAGTGCTTAAGTTCCGCGCAAGCGGTCACGGCTGTGGCGTGACGGGACCGCTTCTTCTGCCCGCTGTCTTCGTCTCACCTCTTTGGATCCTGCCGAGCATGCTTATTTTATCGCTCGTCTATCTCTCGTCGCTTCTTCTGAAGCGGCACAGCATGAAGGAGCTTCTGACCGGAAGCGGCGTTGCAGTCCTCTCCTTTGTCGTTGCTCTTCTCTTGCTGTGAGCGCCTCCTGACTGCTTTTTGGCGATTTTGAAAGAAAAATCGGACCATTTTTCGCATAGAATGTCTAAAATTGGTCTTTACAAATTGCATCGAAGGTGATACAATATTATATGATCTCAGGAGACACGCCCCGATTTTCCAAAAAGAAAAGCGGGGCTCTCTTTTGGTCTTCCCCTTTGTTTGAAAGGGTATCCCTTGATGAAAGGAACTGAACGATATGCTTAAAATCGGTATGGACGTCGGCTCAACGACACTCAAGGCTGTCGTGCTTGACGAAAGCGGCCGTTTGATATTCGATTATTACGGACGCCATTTCTCGCAGGTCACCGAGAAGGCGGGCGAGGTGCTTGCCATGATCCTCGCTGCCTGCCCCGAAGCGAAACAGGCGTCTCTTGCCGTCTCAGGCTCTGCGGGGATGGGATTTGCAGAGGAATTCGGCATCCCCTTCGTGCAGGAGGTTTTTGCGACCAAGGTGGCTGTCAAAAAGAAGATCCCCGACGCAGACTGCGTGATTGAGTTGGGCGGCGAGGACGCGAAGATCCTCTTCGTTTCGGGCCTTCCCGAAGTGCGTATGAACGGTACC
>CAZYFC010000096.1:0-6234 GCA_964646715.1 uncultured Lachnospiraceae bacterium | reverse complement strand
CGAACGAGAGATATATTCCCTACGTCATCGAGCCCTCGCTCGGCGCTGACCGCGTAACGCTCGCTTTTCTCTGCGACGCTTACGACGAGGAGATCGTTGACGAAGCGAAGAATGACACGCGCGTCGTCATGCACTTTCACCCTGCTCTTGCGCCCTATAAGGCGGCGATCCTGCCTCTTTCCAAAAAGCTCACACCTAAAGCGGAGGAGATCTATCATGCGCTTTCCAAGAAGTATATGATCGACTTTGACGATACCGGCTCGATCGGTAAGAGATATCGCCGTGAAGATGAGATCGGTACCCCCTTCTGCATCACCTACGACTTCGAGTCTGAAAACGACGGTTGCGTCACCGTTCGCGACCGCGACACGATGGAGCAGGTCAGAATCCCGATCGTCGACCTCGACGCCTACATCGCGGAAAGAATCGAATTCTGATCTTAAAAGGGGCTGTTTCAAATTGATTTTTTGAAACAGCTTTCTATACAAAAGCAATAAAAAAATCAAGGTCATCCATTCGAGAGACCTTGATTTTTTTGTTAAGGCTGCACATAGCGTTCACCTTTTGACAATGCTATGAGACAGCCCCTTTTTCTGTTTTTCCCCAGAATTGCGAAGGACAGAGACGTGCTTAGGCTTTTTTCGTCTGTTAAACCAAAGCTCCCGCAAACCGTTTGCTTGGTCTGCGGGAACTGTTTGCGGAATCACCTTGTCAAAAGCAAACCCTCAGGCGTCATGACGTTTGTTATGCCCTCGTTCGTTCAGACGGAAGTCCTTTCTCTCTCAGCACCGATCGCCTTGACGAGATGGGCGTTGATCAGCTTCTCGTCGAAACGCTCTTCGACGAAGACACGCGCATTTTCGCCCATTTTTCGGACTTCGTCCGGATGCTCGATGCAGTAGATCATCCTTTCGGCAAGCGCGTCAACGTCACCGACCTTCACAAGAAAGCCGTTGTAGCCGTCGAGAACGGTATCCCTCGCTCCCACCGTATCGCAGGTGATGGAGGGGCGCCCGATGGCACCTGCCTCGACATTCACGAGGCACAAGCCTTCTCGGTAAGTGGGAAGAACATGCACAGTGGCTTTATCAAGATAGGGAATCACATCCTCCGCAAAGCCGAGGTACTCAACGACACCTGCATCGGTATAGGGCTGAATATCGGCAGCAGTCAGGTTGCCTTCAGCACCGAGATATGCGAATTCAGCGTCAGGATAGAGCGCTTTTACCCTTTTTGCGGCCTCAAGATACTCGATCAAGCCCTTCGATCTCTGCATGCGTGCGATCATGATAAAACGGCGCATAGCCGTCATGGGACGGTATGTAAAGCGTCCGAGATCAACACCCACACCGGGAATCACCTCGCACCGATCTTCAGCAAGAAGCGACCGTTGAACGAAATCCTCACAGTCATCCCGATTGAGGAAAAAAACCTTTTGCGTATGACGGAAAGCGCGCTTATACATAAAGCAGACAAACCGACGGATAAGCCTCCACTTCAACGAGTTATAAATAAAGACGTCTCCTGCCCCCTCAACCATCGAATAGATATTCGAAACGCCCACCTTTTTCGCAGCGAGCACGCCGAAGAGATTCGGCTTCAGCATAAACGTGAAGACTGTATCAGGCGCGATCCTCTCGATCAAGGCAGCATAACGGCTTTTAAGGGAAAGCACCTTGAGGGGATTGAGTCCACGATTGGAATCGTCAAGACAGTAAAACGCCACGCCGCGACGGCGTATCTCTTCGGCATATTGATCGTCAAACGCAATCACCGAAACTTCACAGCCCTCACTTTGCAGCTTCTCTATTAATTTTTTTCTAAAGCCCATGACATTGTGGGACGAGACACAGATGAGTAATACTTTCTTCATGTAAGATCCTTTATCAGGCGTTGAACGGCAGACGGATAAACACCTGCCGCTGGATTTGATTGTAGCACAATTATCGACAAAAAGCAAGCAAATTTTCTTACCTCTATAACAAATATTATCTAACACTCCCAAATCCGACAGCAAAAGGATCGGTGCTTTTTGCCCGAGGGGCAAAAAGCACCGATCCTTTTATGCAGCTCAGTCAGCCGAAACCGTAACGGCCGAGAAGGTGATGTTATCACCGCAAAGGAGCGAATAGTTGACGTAAAGCGTCGACGCCTCGCCTGCTTCACATTCGATAGTGATCTTGCGATAGAAGTTCGTGGCAAG
The DNA here is from genome assembly GCA_964646715.1 of uncultured Lachnospiraceae bacterium. GTDB lineage: Bacteria > Bacillota > Clostridia > Oscillospirales > CAG-272 > RGIG1993. Next base: position 4,031 of record CAZYFC010000096.1, on the reverse strand, counting down.
ATTACCGAAGGTCAGCGTTTCCACGTTGCCAGCTCTGTCGCGCACCGTGATCTTCGCAACGCTCTTGTAGCCGCCGAGATAGATCGTATAGGTTACCTTAGAACCATCCGTCGTCAGTTCAACGTCAAAGTTTCTGCCCGAAACAGGGCCTCTTGTCGACGAGCCGGAGGTCGTGGTGTCGCCGTCGGTCCAACAGATGGTGTAGTTGTCGCTAAACTCGTAGATCGAATCCCAGCTTTCGGTAGCGGAGATCCAGCCCTTGCCGTTCTTCTTGCGGATGATCGAGTCGGGGGTGCTTGCACCGAACATCGCCCAGTCAAGGTCGCCCTCTTCCGACAGATTCAGATTCTGCATGCCGTTTTTGGTGATCGTGGTGGCCTTGACCGTGAAGTCAACGGCAGAATCGTCGTAGTCCTCGTTCACGCCGTCGTCGGTCGCGGATTCGTAATAGACCTTGATCTCAACTGCCTTGTCGAGCGCCGTTTTCACGGTAAACTCGGTAATATCCGCGTCAAGTGCCGCGCCTGTTTCAATGAAGGGCGTCGAATCGGAGGACTTCTTATAGGTGTCGAGCGTGATCACCACGCCATTGACCTCGATCTTCGTAATACTGCCGAAGTTCGCCCTGTCGTGCAGGTGAACAGTGTATTCCCTTTCGGTGAAGTCGGGAGCGCCGTCATAGCTACCCCTCGTCGCACCGATACGGATCGTCAAGACGCTATCGGCATAATCAGTCGTCACCTCGGTGGTTCTGTACTGACCGTCCTTGTAAGCAACCGTCGAGTAATCGTCCTCGTAAATGGTTGCTTTTGCATCATAGTTCGTGCTCGGGTATACGTCAAGCGTGATCTTCGACCAATCGATCTCAGAGGTGTTCTGCGCCTGGGACACAAGCGGAATGATCGCACCCTGTCTTACGAAGATGGGCGAGGTCTCAAGGCCGTGCATGACCGTCACAGTGGTAGGGCCAACGTACTCTTCGCCCGTCCAGACATCCATCCAGACGCCTTCGGGGAGGAAGACCTCTCTTGCGTCATCAACGTAGTTCATCGCGCCGACCTGAATATGTGCTTTACCGCCGTATTCGCAGTATTCGATCTTGATATCGTAGGTCTTACCCGCTTCAAGGAAAGGCGTTTCAAGATAGGTATCGTAGACAGACCAGCCGTCGACAACGAGCTCGCCATCGATCCAGCATTTCACGCCGTCGTCGGCAAAGAAGCAGAGGTAGGTATCGTTCTCACCGACCGTGATCTCGCCCGACCATCTAACCGAGAAATTGTCAGAAAGACCGCCAAGCTCGGAAGGCCCGCTCTCTACCCAATCGTAAGAAAGCGTCGTGGTATAGCCGGTATAAGCTGGCGTTCCGCTCAGCGCGTTGTTGCGGAAGTATTCGACGTACAAACCGTTCCTGCCGTTGCTCGTCAGCCAACTGCCCTCCACGGGTGTCAGCGTTTTGCCCGAAATAGGCGCAACGATGATATAGTCGCCAAGCATATATTCGTCGTTAGCATTTGCCTCAGCATACTGCGGATAAGCAATATCAAGACGTCTCATGATCGGCAAACCGGTCGTATAGTTTTCATACGCAAGCGTGTAGTAAACAGGCAGCAGACGGTAACGCATACCGACGTATTCCTTCGCTACACTCACGGCAACGTCACCGTACAGCCAGGGCATGCGCGAAAAAGGCTTCGTGCAGTGCACACGGCAGATATTCGAGAGTGCACCGAACTGAATCCATCTGACGTACATCTCGCTCGACACCTCACTGGTGTGACCGCCGAGGTCGGCGGAAATATACGGAATGCCCATTTCCGCTCCGCCGTAGATAGCGTTGTAGAATTCCTTCTTCAAGGATTCGGAGGAGGTGCCGATATCTCCTGTCCACTGCAGGGTGTAGCGGTGGGCGGCAACCTCGGTCGGATCGGTCATTTCGCCGTTCCAGATGCCGTCGACATTCGCCATGATCAGCGCACGTCGTGCGTATTCATCCGCATCTTCAACGATACTCTCGTAGTAGGACTCGGTGATCCATTGGAAGGCATACATGCCGGTGGTGAAAAGCGAAAGACCGCTGTCAATACCGTTCAGGGCAACAGTCCAGTTTCTGTCATACCACCAATAGTCAAGGCCAAGCGAGAGAAGGAGGGTCAGATTTTCGGTACGGTATTCAATCTCCTCGGCATCCAGCAGATTATCCGTGCCTGAAACGGGCTCGGGATGGTCGTTGAAAACGATCGTCACGCCGAGTGCGTGTGCCTTTTCAAGAAAGCGCGCCATATCGGGGAAGAGTGAATCGTTGATTTCATAGCCGACACCGCGGGAAGCGTCTCTCCAGTCGGTATCGATGACGAGCACGTCGATCGAATAGCCCTTGTTCTGATAATCCTTGATCTGCTTGAGCGCAGTGGTTTCGCTATACTCGTAGTAACGAGAGTCCCAATAACCGAGCAAATTCAGGGTGATCATTTCGGAGCGTCCGGTGAGATCGATAAAATCAAGCATGAACTGCTTGTAGCTGCCCTGCGGCAGGAACACGAAGCAGTCTGTCGCGTTCTTATCGGTCTTCCAGCCGTTGTTTGTGAGCGTCGTACCGTCGGAAGGCAGTGAATAACCGTATTCCGAAGGAATGACGCGAGGGTTGTCGGTGAAGTACCAAGCGTCAAGCTCGTCGCTCGGAGACGGCAGGAAAATGTCGCTGTCCGTCTTAGTCTCATAATGCCAGAGCTCTTCACCGTCAGGCGAGGTGATCACCGCCTTGGAGATATTCGTGGCAGAGGTAGGGAGCGTGATGATATAGTTTTCGGTTTTGATAACCGTGTTACTGCCATCCTCTTCTACCGTGTAATCAACCTTGTACCATTTGTCACGATTTATGACCGAATAGGAAGCGGCATCCTGAAAGGAGCCGTTCGTCATGGCAACTTCATGGCGCACGAGCGTATCGGAAAGAAGCTGAATGCGTACTTTACCGACCGTGATCTCCTCAGGAGACACTCGCTCAACGACGGTGGCGGTGGTTTCATCTGCTGTACTTTCAGCGGTTACACCCTCAGTTGTATCCGCCCCCTCCGAGGAGGTTTCCTCAGTCGAAGACGAAACGGTGGTATCTGCACCGCCTTTGCAGGACACAAGAAGAAGACAGATGACCAGTGTGAAAACTATCAGAAAAAATCTTGTAAGTTTTTTCATAATAAGACTTGTTCTTCACTCCCTTTTTATGGAATATATACAAATGTATTGTAGCATCGTTTCACCGTTTTGTCAATGAAAAATCAGATAACCGACAAAGAAATATCATGCATTCCCCCTCAGTCACGATCCGCCTGATAAAAAAGAAAAAAAACCATTGAAAAATCAAGGCAACTATGCTATACTGATAAAAGAAAGAATGACCAGTCTCTTCTTCAAGGAGGTCTTATGCGTATTCAGGAATCAGGCGAAATGTATCTCGAAACCATCTACACGCTCTCTAAGTGTCACGCGCGCGTCAGAGCGGTAGACGTCTGTGCCGAGATGGGCTATTCCAAACCGAGCGTCAGCCGTGCTGTCGGTCTTCTCAAGGAGGGCGGCTTTCTCACGGTGGATAAGGATGGCTATCTCTTTCTGACCGAAGCAGGTCTTGCAATCGCAGAGAAGACCTATGAACGGCACACCATCCTCACGCGTCTCTTCGTCGCGCTCGGCGTTGATGCCGACACAGCCAATGAAGACGCATGTCGCGTGGAGCATTGCATCAGCGACAGCACGTTTGAAGCGATAAAGCGCTTCGTGGAAAAGGGCACTCAGTAACACGAAGAGGGTAACTGACACCCTTCCCTTTTCTGACGGCATATTAAACAGACGATAAAACACCGCATCGGCTGAAGCCGATGCGGTGTTCTTTTTGCAGGCACAAGAACTCAGGAACGCTTTTTGAAAAGTCCCCTGAAGAAGTTTATGACGCTCATGCCAACATCCTTCAGCTTATCGAGTATGCTTGACATGCCGCCTCCCCTCCCCTTCGAAGCGGAGCTAAACTCGCCGAG
>CAZYFC010000095.1:0-6329 GCA_964646715.1 uncultured Lachnospiraceae bacterium | reverse complement strand
ATCGATATTTTTTTCATGACTCCTGTCGCCTTATCAAAAAGGCTTGTCCTTTCGTTTGATGATTCCTCGCCGCCAAGCAGGCGACTTCGGTATAGCTATCTTAGCACGCTTATGCATGGTATATGTGGCATCCTCTTAAATATTTTTTGAACAAACTTATGCTTTTTTTGAAAAAAAAGACTGCCTTTCAGCCTTTTTGTCAAAGAAATAGGCATTTCGTCGACTCTGCCGATCTGTCATTCCACGCAGCCGAAGACAAAAAAGATCCCCGTCTTTGCTCAAAAAGGCAAACGGGGATTCTTTTATCACAGGCCACCGAATGGGAGCATACGGCTGTCTTCACCCACAAGAATGAGGTGATCGGCAATATCCTCCTTTGGGGAGCAGACTGTCAGAAAATAACGGTCAAGCTCGGTAAATTCACGGAAGTAGCAATGCTTTTGGCTTTCGATAGGATAAGGAATACCGATACCTACCATCTTGCCGTAGCTCTCATATCGCGTCCAAAGACGCATCTGCTCTTTTGGGGAGAGAATACTAAGACCAAAAAAGCGGCGCATGACCTTCAGGGAGATCGGCACGATCTTTTCAATGTCGATACCGACCTCGTGGTCGGAAAGCGCACAGACGACGTAGTCGCCGCTATGCGAGAGATTGAAATGAAAGGGCGCACCTTCAAAATACGGCTTGCCCTTCGGCGTGCGCATTTCGGTAAAGTCCGTGATCTCAAGTGCATATTCCATCCGCACGGCGTAAGCAAGAAGCTCGCGCACGCTTTCGGAATGCATTTTTCTTGCAAGGCGAAGAGAACGCGTCCCTTCATATCTGACGCGTTTTACGTAAATAACCGTCATACGTTCAGATCTTTTGCGTCTTACCGCAGAAAATGATATGTCGCGGGCATTTTTCGTAGCAGACACCACAGCCGGTACACTTAGCGTAATCGATACGTGCCACGCCACCGACGACAGCGATCGCACCGGACGTACAGTTCTTTTCGCAGATCTTACAGCTGATACAGCCAACGTCGCAGTAGGATCGCGTGATCGCGCCCTTATCGACCGACATACATCCCACCCAATACTCGGCATCAAACGGCACGAGACGAATGATGGCCTTTGGACATGCCGTAGCGCAAGCGCCGCAGCCGGTGCATTTTTCATAATCCACAACGGCAACACCGTCAACGACCTTGATCGCACCGAAGGCACAGGCGGCAGCACAAGTGCCGTGACCGACACAGCCGTTGGGGCAGATCTTGTCTCCGCCGCCCACGCGTATAGCGGCACGGCAGTCCTCAAGACCTTCATATAGGTACTTTTGCTTAGCCTTGTCGCGTGAGCCGCTGCACATGACCTGCGCACGCATTCTTACGACAGCCTCAGCTTTTTGTCCCATGATCTCGGCGATCTTTTCAGCAGCCTTCTGACCGCCTGCACTGCAGGCAGAGGTCTTGGCTTCGCCCTTCGCGATGGCCTCGGCAAGTGCGCCGCAGCCTGCATAGCCACAGCCGCCGCAATTGGCGCCGGGCAGGCAGTCCTTGATCAGCTCAACGCGCTCGTCGGTATCAACGTGAAACACCTTTGACGCCACGGCAAGCATCACGCCGAGAAGTGCCCCGACTGCTGCAAGGATGCCGAAGGCAATAAGGATCGGCTGCGCCGTGATCGCAAGAATAGATATCGTCATATATGAAAGTATCCTTTCAGAAAAAGATAGTCAGTGACCCTCTCAAAGCGAAATTCCCGAGAAGCCCGCAAACGCCATGGCGATAAGCCCCGCCGCCACGAGTGCGATAGGCGAGCCCTGAAAGCTCTTCGGCGTTGCCGTGTTCTTCATTCGGGCACGCACGCCTGCAAAGATCACGAGCGCAAGCGTAAAGCCGACGGCGGCGGAAAAGCCGAAGATCACCGATTCAAGAAAGCCTCTTCCCTCCTCCACGTTAAGAAGAGCCGCACCCAGAACGGCACAGTTGGTCGTGATAAGCGGCAGATAAATGCCGAGCGCGTTGTAGAGCGAGGGCACGAGTTTTTTCAAAAACATCTCGATAAACTGCACAAGCGACGCGATGATCACAATGAAGACGATAGTGCTCAGAAATTCAAGCTCAAAGCGCACGAGCAGGTAGTCGTACACAAGGCTGGTCGCGGCAGAGGAGAGAGTCATTACGAACATAACGGCAAAGCCCATACCAACAGCGGTATCCGGCTTTTCAGAAACGCCCATAAAGGGACAGATGCCCATAAAGCGCGAGAAAATGAAGTTTTCAACGAGGATCGCGCCAAGCATCAGAAGAAGGATCTTAGTCATTCGTCACGACCTCCTTTTCACCGTCGGTCGCTTCCTGTAAAGAGGCTTTTTCAGCGACCTTCTTGTTCTTGCTACGACCAAGAACATAATTGAATACAGCGATCAGAATACCGAGCAGGATGAACGCACCCGAAGGGAGAACGAACATCTGCACGCCCACAAAGCCATCGCCAAAAAGCTCGATGCCAAAAAACCTACCGTATCCGAGAAATTCACGGATGATGCTGAGGAGCAAGAGAGCCGCCGTGTAACCGATACCCATAAAGAGACCGTCAAGAAGAGACGGCAGAACGCCGTTTTTAGAGGCAAAGGCTTCAGCACGGGCGAGAATAATACAGTTGACCACGATAAGGGGAATGAACACGCCGAGCGACTTGTCAAGCGAGGGCAGATAGGCCTTGATGATAAGCTGAACGGCGGTCACAAAGCCTGAGATGACCACGATAAAGGCTGCAATGCGGATCTCGCCGGGGATCAGCTTACGAAGCAGGGAGATAAGAATATTCGAGAAAATGAGAACGACGGTAACGGCAGCACCCATACCGATAGCATTGACTGCCGTCGTTGAAATAGCCAGCACCGAGCACATGCCGAGAAGCTGTACAAGGATGGGATTCTGCTTCAGAAGAGCGTCGGAAAACTGTTTGGCGATCTTTTTCATGCCGACACCTCCTCTGCCGTCAACGAGACACCGAGACCGAGTGAAAGCGCTGCCTTCACGCCGTCAGCAAGTGCCTTGGAGGAACGGCTGGCACCCGATATCGCGTCAACTGACGCACAGTCGTCTGCGTTTGCCATTCCGTAATACTGCGAATAATAGCTTTCGTTGTCAAGCACCTTCGTGCCGATACCGCTTGTCTCCTCGTGTGAGACCACCGAAATGCCCTTGACGGCACCGTCAGGCGTAAGACCGACCATAAGCTCCATCTTGCCGCCGTAGCCCTTAGGCGTTACGAGCACACAGTAACCGACAAACTCGCTCTCTGCGCCCGCCTTGACGACATAAACGGCAGATACAAGTTCGTTTTCAAAAACTTGATCCACGCCGGTGGCTTCACAGACCCCGAAGATCGAGGCGATCGCTTCGTTGGTCGCAATTTTGTTGTTCTCGGCAATTTTATCCTTCGTCACGGCGTTAACGAGCGCCAGAAGCGCACCGACGATCGCCGTGATCAAGCAGAGCGTGAGAACGATCTTGATATATTTCAAAACAGCTTTATTCATATCGTTCCCTCCGATCAGGCTTTTTTGGTCTTCTTGCGCGACGCGCCGAAGACTCTCGGCATCGTAAAGCGGTCAAGATAGTAAACAAGAAGATTCATGATCAGAATCGCAAAGGAGACACCTTCGGTGTTCGAGGAGAAGAGGCGGAAGATCATCGTCAGAGCGCCGCAGCCCACGCCGAAGATCACCCTGCCCCAGGGTGTTACGGGAGTCGTGGCGTAGTCGGTCGCCATGAAGAGTGCGCCCAGCACAAGACCGCCCGTGCAAAGCTGGAGAGCGGCGTACTGCCACATACTTACGCCATCGGAGGATGCGATCAGCGCGATGACGAAGGCAGTGCCCAGATAGGTCACGGGAATATGCCAGGTGATCACGCGCCTTGCGATAAGATAGATACCGCCCGCAAGAAGGCAGATCACCGAGACCTCACCGATAACGCCGTTGGTCAGACCGAAGAAAGCATCGAAGAGTGAAGCGCTTGCGGGATTGGCAAGAGGTGTTGCAGAGGCAACCACGTCGGTATCGACGAGTGCGCCGATGACCTTCGATACCTCGCTCTGCATGGGTGTCATATATGCGGGGAAAGATAGGAACATGAAAACGCGCGCGGCAAGGGCGGGGTTAACGATATTCTGTCCGATGCCGCCGAAGAGCATTTTCACGATGATGATCGCAAAAACGCCACCCAGCACGGGCATCCACATTGGGATGGTCACGGGAAGGTTGAAGGCAAGAAGCATACCGGTCACCACGGCAGAGAGATCAAAGACGGTGCTGGGGCGCTTCATAATGCGGCAGTATGCCTCTTCGGAGATCATGCAGGTAAGAACCGTCACAACAGTCAGCATGAGACTGCGGATACCGAATTGGACGATCGACCAGACGAGGGCGGGCGTGAGCGCAATGATCACGTCAAGCATGATCCTCTGCGTCGTGCATTTGTGTTTCATATGGGGAGAAGAGGTCACAACAAGCATGGGCTTCTGTTCAGTCATTGCTTGATCGCCTCCTTCCGTTCTTCTTCACGTTTTGCCGCTTCCTCGGCGGCTTTTTGATCAGCCGCCTTCTTTTCGGCGGCTTTTCTGCGTCTGTCATCGCCGATCTTCTGCTTGGCGATACGAATGTACTGCACGATCGGCATATTGCCGGGACAGATGTAGGTACAGCCGCCGCATTCAACGCAGCTCATGGCGTTGTATGCCTCGGCGGTAGCAAAATCCTCCGCCTTTGCAGCACGCATGATGTAAAGCGGCATCAGATGCATCGGGCAGTTGGCAAGGCATCTGCCGCAGCGGATGCAGCTTGCGGGAATCGACTTTCTCCGATCCTCTTCTTCGGAAAGTGCGAGGATGGCAGCAGTGCCCTTCACCACCGGCGCGTCGATGTCGTACTGCGCCTGACCCATCATTGGGCCACCGCTGACCACCTTGCGCAGCGTTTTATCAGACCTCAGGCCGCAATGGGCAAGCAGTGCGGAATAGGGTGTGCCAATCGGCACGAGCAGATTTTTGGGCGTCTTGACGCAGTCGCCGTCCACCGTGACGACACGCTCAACGAGCGGCATACCGCTGATAACGGCGGTGTGGATGGCGGCACAGGTCTCGGCGTTGAAGATCACACAGCCAAGGTCGGCAGGTAGCTTACCGCTCGGAAGCTCTTTGCCGAAAAGAGCGTAGATGATCTGGCGCTCGTCGCCCTGCGGATATTTCGTCTTGAGAGACTGCACCTTGATCTGTGGCATTTCCCGGGTAATGTCGCGCAGAATGGCAATGGCGTCGGGCTTATTGTCCTCAACGGCAAGAATGCCCTCTTCAAGGCCATAGGCGTCCATCAGGATCTTCAGACCGCCCACGATACGCTCCGGCTGTTCGACCATGAGGCGATGGTTGGCGGTGATATAGGGCTCGCACTCGGCGCAGTTGATGATGATATGCTCCGCCTTTCCTTTTGCGGAGAGGATCTTGACGTGCGTCGGAAAGGTCGCACCGCCAAGGCCGGAGATGCCCGCCTCCTGCACGAGAGAGGCAAGCCGCTCAAGCGTCATGGTACCGACCTCGTCGGGATATTTTTCCGCAAAGGGGCAAATATCGGGCGAAAGTTTGTTTTCAAAATCGTTACGGATCACAAGCGTCTCGATCGGTCTGCCCTGCGCGTCGTTGACCGAGCGGATCGCCTCAACAACACCCGAGACCGAGGAGTGAACGTGTGCACCGAGTCCCTTATTGGCAATGCCGACGAGCTGACCGCGACAGACTGTGTCGCCCACGGCAACGAGAGGCGTCGCAGGCGCACCGATATGCTGCTGCATCGGTATGTAGATACGCTCGGGCGCGGCAAACGGCTCGATAGGACATCCGGCAGTATTTTTGTGCTCGGCAAGATGAACGCCGCCACGGAAAGTGAGTGCCATATTTTTTACCTCATTCGCTTGAAATTGCGTATAGGAATACGAATATATTATATAATATAATTTGAATAAAATCAATCACCGGACAGATATTTTTACGATTAATTTCTTACAATGTGAAACAGTACAGCAAAAAAAGCGATGAAAGCATCGTAAAGAAGAAGAGAATCAGGAACCGAAAGGGATCAAACACCGCCGTGCCGACCAAGTAATATCCGGTTAAAAAAAATTGTGTTTTTCAGGACTTTTTTTGAAAAAGATATTGACAAACGAATTTTTCTATGATATTATAGTCAAGCACTCGAGCGAGGTGCAGAGAAATATGGCGGAATAGCTCAGTTGGCTAGAGCACTCGGTTCATACCCGATAGGTCGTAGGTTCAAGTCCC
>CAZYFC010000094.1:745-6395 GCA_964646715.1 uncultured Lachnospiraceae bacterium | reverse complement strand
AACCGAGAATTATTGCGATCGCAGGGCCGACGGCAGTGGGAAAGACGGCTTTATCTATTGCACTTGCCAAAGCCCTTGACGGTGAGATCATTTCCTGCGACTCCATGCAGATCTATCGCGGCATGGATATCGGCACGGCAAAGCCGACGAAGGATGAACAGGCTATGGCAGTACATCACATGATTGATGTTGCCGACCCTTGTGAGAGCTATTCATGTGCCGACTATACGAGCGATGCTTCACTCGTTCTTGCCGATATTCAGGCAAGAGGGAAGACGCCGATCTTCTGCGGCGGCACGGGGCTGTATCTTGAAAGTGTCCTCTACGAGGGTGCGTATGCTTCTCCCGAAGCAAACGAAGCACTGCGAGAGGAATTGTGGGCGAAGACGGCGGAAGAGAATCACGCCGCCCTTATGGCGGTCGATCCAAAGAGCGCTGCTGCGATCCATCCTAACAACAGAAAGCGTGTGATCCGTGCTCTTGAAATCTTCCTTCTTTCCGGTAAGACTAAGACTGAGTGGGATAGAGAGAACACAAGAGGACGTTTGAGGGTCGGGGCAGAGCTTTACGTTCTCACCTCATCCGACAGAGACGCTCTTTACGCGCGTATTGACAGAAGAGTTGATCTGATGGTGGAGGCAGGACTTGTCGACGAGGTGAGGGCGCTTTCGCTCGATTCTTCGACAACAGCAGGGCAAGCTATTGGATATAAAGAATTAAACAGCTATATTGCGGGGCAATGTAGCTTAGAGGAGGCGCTGGACAGGATCAAACAGGCCTCGCGCAACTATGCCAAACGACAGCTAACCTGGTGGGAGAGAAACCGCGACGCCCTGAAGCTCGATATGGCAAAAATGACGGTTGACGAGGCAGTTGACATGATCGTTCAAGGGACTCTTTGGCAAAAAAACAAGGCTGAAAAGGCTGTCGTTCCATACGAAGGGAGGGCGCTGTAATGAAAGCGTTCTTTGAAAAGGTGAAATACTTTTTCGGCAAGCTGCAGACCGCGCTCGTTGCCTTTTTCGGGCGCTATCCGAGGCGCGTATATTCGACGGTAGCCCTCTGCCTTGTCGTCCTTGTCCTCGTGGTCGATCTCGGCTATCATCTGGTGAACGGCCTTTCCTCCAAGGTCGAGACGCTCACTGCCAAGGTAACAACGATGACACGGTCCGTCTCGTCCGATGCCTATCTCATTCTGGACGAAAAGCCCCTGAATGAAGCGGGCGGTAAATACCTTTACTTAGTGGAGGACGGTACGCGTGTGGCAAACGGTACGCCTCTTGCTGCCGTCTATCCCGACGGGACAAACCGGGAGGCGCTTTCCGCGCTTGAGTCATTATATCGGGCGAAAGCCGTTCTTGAGGATGCCGTCCATAACCGACCCGAAAAGATCAGCGAGACCTTGAAGCTGAAGATCGATGGTGTGATGCTTTCGATCGAAAAAGCCCTTACGGAGGGGAATATTGAAAAAGCCGAACGCCTGCAGGAGTCGCTTGCGCTTTTTGCCTTTTGTCGCGAAAAGCTCGAAGGCGCGCTCTCACTTGATGAGGCAATGGCTTCTCTTGATGCCGATATTGCGACGGTGGAGTCGATCGTCGGCTCGCCTATCCGCACCGTTACAGCCGAGGAGACCGGGTGGTTTGTTCGCTCCTCGGATGGCTATGAAGCCTTCGCTTCAAGTGCGTCGGTCTCGTCGATGAGCTATACAGACCTTGCCGCCCTCTTTGATCTGGGCGAGATATCGGCAGAGGAGACTGTGGGGAGAATGATCACCTCCCATCGCTTTTTTCTCGTGACCTTCGTTTCGACCGAGGAGGCACAGTCCTTCGGTGCGAACAGGCAGTACGACCTGACCTACGACGGCGAGGAAATGACGCTGACGCTCGAAAAGATCCTCTACCAGAACGGAAAGGACGAAGTGGCACTTCTCTTCGGTGGCACGTCGCTTTCCGAGGCTATCTCTCTGCGCCGCATTGCGGGCATTTCGCTTACCGTGGAGGAATACGAGGGCTTTAAGCTTCCCACGGCGGCGCTGACACAGCTTGACGGTGTATACGGCGTCTATATTCTCAAGGGCTTTGTGGTGGAATTTCGCGAGATCGAGATCCTTTACCGCGAGGAGAACACGATCCTTGCCGCAGAAAGTCCGTCCTCGCCGAGCAATGCGTATAAGCTGCTCGCCGAAAACGATAACGTGATCATCAGAGGGGAGGATCTCTATGACAAAAAGATCATACAGTGAGTATTCGGCACTCGTGGACCTGAATTTGCCGCGTATTCGTGAAGAGGTGGCGCTTCACGGCAAGGGGAAGGCACGGCTTCTTGCCGCGACCAAGACCGTGCCCGTCGAGGTGATCAATTACGCTATTGACCGCCACGGCCTCGATCTTATCGGGGAAAACCGCGTGCAGGAGCTTCTTGACAAATATGACGCGCTCCATAAGGATCGTCTTGAGATCCATTTTATCGGTCGCCTGCAGACCAATAAGGTCAAATATATCATAGACAAGGTCTCGCTCATCCACTCTGTGGACAGCAAAAAGCTCGCCCTTGAGATTGAAAGACAGGCACAAAAGCACGGTCTTACGATGGATATTCTCGTGGAGATCAATATCGGCAGGGAAGAGTCGAAGGGCGGTGTCTTGCCCGAGGCGCTTGAAGATTTTCTCCTTTTTCTCCTTACGCTCGGGCATATTCGACCGATCGGCCTGATGGTGATACCTCCTGCCGAGGCAACACGCGAGGAAACTGCTGCGTATTTTGCGAAAACTTATGAAATCTATCAATTTTTTATTGACTTTTCAAGAAATAAATTGCATAATATAGATAGGTATGTCCTCTCGATGGGCATGTCTGACAGCTATATTGAGGCGCTTGACCAAGGGGCTGATCTTGTGCGTGTCGGAAGCGCACTGTTCGGCAAACGCGCCTACCCTGAGAAAGAAGGCAAAACGCCTTCTCTCAACGCTGAATCCCAAGATACCCGATGAAAGTGAGGTCCTGACGTGGCTTTTTTTAAGAAGGTCTATGAAAAGCTGCTCGGCGAGGAAGCCGACGAGGAAGTCGAAAACAAAGAAGTGAACGAAGCTGTGGAGGTAACCGCCCAAGAAAGTGCGGAAAAAGAAGAGATGGCTGAAGATAAGAACCTAAGAGATTTTTCTGCGGGAAGCCGTTCCCTTGAACTCAAGATCGCCAAGCTTTCTGCCTTTGACGGCGGTGTGATGGAGATTGCCGACCACCTGATTGCCGGTCGCCCCGTGGTGCTAAATCTTGAATCTGCCAAAGGCGATGCCGTGAAGCGTATCATCGATTTCTTTTCGGGCGTTGCCTATACCGTTCGAGGTCAGCTCAAGAACATATCGGGCAATATTTACATCGTCACCCCCAGCACGGTCGACGTGTCGAGCGACGCTCTGCTGTTTACGTCGGGTGGCAAATCACCTGCACTCGATCATCAGGATAAAGTACCCGCACCCGGTGCTGCTCCTTCGCCTTCAGGCTCGCCCTACGAGGGCTTCTGAGACGGCTCATCGTTTTGCAGGTTTTTAAGAGGTATTTGTAAGTGGAACAGGTTATTTACGTTTTGGCGAACGTCGCCTACTATCTGCTCTGGACAATCATGATCGCGCTCAGTACGCGTGCTGTTCTGTCATGGTTTATGAACGAAGAGGATAATCAGTTCATGTATATCCTCGTTCTGATGACAGAGCCGCTTCTCATTCCGTTTCGCCTCCTGTTTCAGCGCTCTGAAAAAATGCGCTCGCTCCCCATTGACCTATCTCTTTCCGCTTCGATGCTCACCGTGATGCTTCTGATGTTTCTTGTCACGCTTCTCGTGTGAACGCGGTAATTCAGTTTTGAAAAGGACGGACGTTTGATTATGATGACTCCCAACGAAATGAAGAATAAAACTTTCACGCTTGCCCTCCGAGGCTATTCCAAGGCAGAGGTCGATGCACACCTTGCCAAGGCTGCGGAGGATTACACCGAGCTTGCCCGCGCGTATGAGGCGGCAAGCCGCAAAAATGCTTCTCTTGAAGCCTCGATTGCCGCTCTTCAGGCGGAGCTTGCCGAGATGAGGGCGACGGAGGATGCGATCCGCAAGGCTCTCGTCAATTCCCAGAGTGCCGCACAGAGGATCGTTGAGGAAGCGCAGGAGAAGGCAACTGCTCTTGAGGCGCTTGCCAGGGAAAAGTGTGGACAGGTGATCGCCGAATTCCGCGAACAGATCCGCGTGGAAAGAGAGCGACTCAGTACGCTCCGCGCACAGGTCACAAGCTTTAAGGCGCGTATTTTCGAGCAGTATCAGTCGCACATTCAGACGGTGGAAAACATCACGGCGGTGCTTCAGGAGGATGATTGGGATATGTCCCCCACCGATGCGACGAGAAGCGTGCTGGCGCTTCTTCGCGGCGATTTCGAGAGACGGACCCGCAACGACGAGATCGAAGAAACGAAGCTCGATCACGAGATCGATATCGTGATCGATCAGATCGCCAAGGACGAAAAGACCGACGGCGGCGCCGAATAAGCACCCTACGGTCAAACGACAAATGAATACTGATTGCCGACGCCTTTTCCCCACAAAGGGGAAGAGGGGTCGGAACATTTCGTTTTATCCGCCTTTCATCAGCGGATGAAGCGGTGCGACCTATTCGGGCATTCATGCGCCGGTCGCAGGATATAACTGCTTTTTGGAAGCAAAAAAGACAGAAATTTTTAGGAAAGTCAGGACAAACCGACATGGCAAAGGATTACACATTCTCATTGAATCTGCCGAAGACTTCGTTTGCAATGCGTGCAAACCTTCCTCAAAGAGAGCCTGAAATGCTCAAGGAATGGGAAGCCTTCGAGCTCTATCAAAAGCTGCTTGAAAAGAATGCCGATAAGCCTCTTTTCATTCTGCACGACGGCCCCCCCTTTTCGAATGGCAATATCCATATGGGTACTGCCATGAATAAGATCCTCAAGGATATCATCAATAAGAACAAGATGATGTCAGGCTACCGTGTGCCGTATACGCCCGGTTGGGATAACCACGGCATGCCGATCGAAAGTGCCATTATCAAGCAGAACAAGCTGGACAGAAAGAAAATGTCGATCCCCGAGTTCCGTTCGGCTTGTGAAAAGTTTGCCGAGAAGTATATTGATATTCAGAGAAACTCCTTCCGACGTCTCGGCGTTATTGCCGACTGGGAGAAGCCTTATACCACGATGTCTCCTGAATTTGAAGCAGAAGAGGTCAAGGTGTTTGGCAAGATGTTCGAAAAAGGCTATATCTACAAGGGTCTGAAGCCCGTCTATTGGTGTAACCACGACGAGACCGCCCTTGCCGAAGCCGAGATCGAATACCGCGACGACGATTGCACCTCAATCTATGTGAAGTTCGCCGTGAAGAATGATAGCGGCAAGCTCGACGGCGGCGCCAATACCTATTTCATCATCTGGACCACCACCACCTGGACCCTGCCCGGCAACCTTGCCATTGCTCTGCATCCCCGCGACAGCTACGCCGTTGTGGAAGCGGCAAACGGCGAGAGGTATATCGTCGCCGAGGCGCTTGTTGAAAAGACCATGCACGCGGGCGGCATCGAGAGCTATACCGTTGTGAAGACCATGCCCGGCGCCGATTTTGAATACATGACGGCAC
>CAZYFC010000094.1:0-735 GCA_964646715.1 uncultured Lachnospiraceae bacterium | reverse complement strand
CCCTTCCTCGAAAGAGAAAGTCTCGTTGTGAACGCCGAATACGTCACCATGGATTCCGGTACGGGCTGCGTACACACCGCGCCCGGCTTCGGCGCTGACGACTACGTCACCTGCCGCCGCTACAATATGGATATCATTGTTCCTGTAGACGATAAGGGCTACCAGACTGCCGATGCCGGTAAGTTTGCAGGTCTTTACTACGAGGAATCGAACAAGGCGATTCTTGCTGACATGCAGGAAAGCGGCGCGCTCTTCGCATCCGAGGCGTTTACGCACTCCTACCCTCACTGCTGGCGGTGCAAGCACCCGATCATCTTCCGCGCGACACCTCAGTGGTTCTGCTCGGTCGATGCGTTCAAGGAAGACGCCGTCAAGGCCTGTGAAGAGGTTGAATGGAATCCCGCTTGGGGCGGTGAAAGAATCACCCAGATGATCAAAGACCGCGCCGACTGGTGTATTTCGCGTCAGCGTCATTGGGGTCTTCCGATCCCCGTCTTCTACTGCGAGGCTTGCAAAAAGCCGGTCTGCACAGAAGAGACTATCACGCGCGTTTCCGAGGTCTTTGCCAAGGAAGGCAGTAACGCGTGGTATATCAGAGACGCCCTGGAGCTGATGCCCGAAGGCTTCGTCTGCCCGCACTGCGGCGGCAAGCACTTCTTCAAGGAGACCGATACGCTTGACGGTTGGTTTGACTCCGGCTCCTCGCACTTCGTTGTGCTGAAGGATGAGAATGAA
>CAZYFC010000093.1:0-6409 GCA_964646715.1 uncultured Lachnospiraceae bacterium | reverse complement strand
CAAGCTATACCTCCAGAGAGCCCCTCGTCTGGACGCTTTACGGTTCGACTGACGGTGCTACATGGGAGGAGATCGATTCCAGAAATCTTGATACGCTTGAATCCGTTAACTACGGTGAAAGAAACTTCGTCCTCGATACGCCCGCTGAATACCGTTACTTCAGACTTGCACTTGAAGTATCTGCGATGTATCAGATGTCTGAGATCATTCTGTACACCGATACCGATCATGCGGCACAGTAAGCTATGATAACGAAAGAGCTGACACGGATCATTTCCGTATCAGCTCTTTTCTTTTTTGAACGGGTCACGCCTTAACTTCTGTGATAGGCGCGTCGGGCGCGTTGCGGCGGATGCTGTCGATGCCGTTCAGGCAGTTGGCGTGGGTGGTGTATCCCTCCGAGGCGGCAATGATCTCACCGTTTCTCGCCTTCAGGCGGAAGCGATATTCGTTTCTGCGGTCGAGATAGACCTCGTATTTTGGGTGCGCGAGCGGTGTGTCGCCCTTTGTCAGATCCTCGATGGGCGCAGACGCGTTGTGGCGTACGCTTTCTATTCCGTCGAGACAGGCGCTTTTGGTGGTATATACCTCACTTCTGGCTACGACCTCGCCGTTGGCGGCCTTTAAGTTGAAATGAAGACCTGCTTCAGTCTCAATAATGACAAATTTTCCCATAATTCCTCCGTTTGATCGGTTTTGTATATGCTTCTGTCTGTATTGTAGCATGCGCGGCATTTTTTGTCAAGCAATTTTGACTTTTCACTCCTGCGCTCTTCGGTGGCTATGAGCGCTTTCTGTCTTGACAAAGCCGCTTCTGCGTGCTATACTGTAAGCGTAAACTTGTTTTTATCCTTAATATCAAAGGATCAACTTATATCCTGCCGGACGATCTGGCAGATCGGAGCTTGCTATGAAAACAACCATTCGCGTATTTATCATTATCGCTTACGTGCTTCTGGGCCTTATGCTCATCGTGGCACTCAGTTACTTCTCCGAAGGTATGATCGGCTGGGGTGTTGCGCTCCTCGTCGGGGCGTTGGTCGGTATTGCGACAAATATCGTTACGCAGATCAAGCTCGGAAAGGCGAAAAAGAAAAAAGACCTCATCCTTTGGGGCATTCTTTCACTTCTTTTCGCAAGCCCTATAAGCGGCATTATGCTCCTTGCTATTACCGACGAAGCGCTTGCTGACGCACCGAAGGGAGTGCCCGGCGTGCAGAATCCCTACGGCAATATGCCGCCCTACGGTAATATGCCACCCTACGGCTATCCGCCTCAGGGCAACGCGCCTTACGGCAACGCGCCTTACGGCAACGCGCCTTACGGCAATATGCCACCTTATGGCAACGCGCCTCAGGGCAACGCACCTTACGGTAACGCGCCTTACGGCAATATGCCACCTTACGGTAACGCACCTCAGGGCAACGCACCTCAGGGCAACGCACCTCAGGGCAACGCGCCCTACGGCAATATGCCACCTTACGGCAATATGCCACCTTACGGTAACGCACCCCACGGTTATCCGCCCTACGGCAATATGCCACCCTTTGGACAGCCCGAGACGCCGCCTTCTGACGAAACGCCCAAGACTGACGCTCAGAAGGATGAAGCACCTGTCGGTACGCCTCTTGAAACGCCTGTCGATGCATCTGTTGAAACGCCCGCCGCTGAGGGGTCTCAGGAAAAGAAGGATGCCTCGCGCTTCGGCACCGCCTCCGCACAGAGCAATATGCCGCCTTACGGTAATATGCCGCCTTACGGTAACGCACCTTACGGTAACGCGCCTCAGGGCAACGCGCCTTACGGCAATATGCCGCCTTACGGTAACGCACCTTACGGTAATATGCCGCCGCAGAACAATATGCCGCCGTATCCGCCTTATGGCTATTCAAATCAGTCGCCCTATAAACAGCCGCAGGGCAATTATCCGCCTTACCCCCCTTATCCGCCCTACGGTATGAATATGCAGTCGCCCTTTGGCAACGGCCCCTTCGGACAGACCGAGACGCCGTCTTCCGACGAAACGCCTAAGACAGACGATGATACCGTCGGAACACCTGCCGAAGTGCCGGTTGAAACGCCCACCGAAGTCTCTTCGGAAGAGAAGGGTAACAAAGCGGAATAAAGCGACGTCGGGGAGCGCCCGAACGGATATGAGGTCGTTGACAACCGTCATACCGAGACGTATTATATGCATTGATGTATTGAAAGGAGATAAGATATGAAAAAAGCAATTTCCATTATCCTGCGCGTCACCCAGATCCTCGGCTATGTGATGTCCTTCTTTTTTCTGGTGACAGCCATCGCATTCTTCGGCGCTGACGACGAAGGCATTCTGTTTGGCATTTTTGTGCTGATCTATGCGATCGGTTTTCTCGTAACGGCGATCGTTGCGCCGATCATCCGAAACAAGGTGCTTAAGGCTACCGCTAAGAGCCAGGTGATCTCCACCGGTGTCCTTTGTATTATTTTTGTAAACCCTGTTGCCGGTATTCTGATCCTTGCATCTCCTGAAAGTGTTTTTGCGCCTCAGCAGAATCCCTATGAACAAAATCCCTACGGACAAAATCCCTACGGACAGAATCCCTACGGACAGAATCCCTACGGACAGAATCCCTACGGACAGAATCCCTACGGACAGAATCCCTATGGACAGAATCCCTATGGACAGAATCCCTATGGACAAACGCCTTACGATCAGCCGCCGCAGAACGGGCAGTCCGATCCTGAAAAGACGCCCGCTTCTGACGAAGTGAAGAACGACAACGGCGAGGAAGTGCCGCACTGAAGATCTGTGCGATGCGTTTATCTGCATATAAGCAAAAGAGACGGAGGATCTCAGATTCTCCGTCTCTTTTGCGTGAGAACGTGTAGGAGCTTTACTTCCTGAAGCGGCTGAAAAAGCCCTTTTTCTCGTAAGGCTCAGTGCAAATGCCGCGCACCTCGTAGCCGAGGGCGGTGACTGTCGCTTGGATCGCCTCTTCGTCAAGCGGAAGCTTTGAAATGATCTCGGTCTTCTTCTCCTTGTGCGAGGAGGTGACCTTTTCAACCGAAAAACGGTTGCGGATGGTATCGTTGACATGAGACTCGCACATCGGACATCTCATGCCATCTATCTGAACGGTGATCCTGACCATAGAACGCCTTCCTTCCTTTTTCTTTTATTGTATCACGTCTTCGTGGTTTTGTCAAGAAAGGAGCGTTTGCGGCGTTTCAAAGAAGTGGAAAGCAAAGGAAGGTCAGAAGAGCAGAAAGCGCAGCGATGGCAAGGCGCGTGAGAAGAAGGGACGGAAGGGGCAGCTTGCCGCCGAAAAGCGCCTCGGATTGCATGATGACAGAAAGTCCCGACCAGCCCACGGCGAAGGCGGAGAGCGTCAGGGAGAGTCGGTATCCCAGAGAGGCAGACAAAGAGGCTGCGTATCGCAGGGCAGAGCTTGCCTCAAGAAATAGCGAGAAGAAGGGCGTCAGGCATGCCGACGGAAAAATGAGTGATGCGGCTTTGGCGACCAGAGAGAAAAAAGCGACGAAGGCGGTGATCGTCAGCATCGCCTCGCCCGCCTTGACGATACAGTCTGCCAGCAGGGGCAGAAGGGGCGGTCTTTCGGGGGAGGGGGCAATTGTGTTTGCAGCACGGCAGACCGCCTCGTCTCGCCGCTTTGCTATACAGCCCCTGAGAATACCGACCGATAACGATGCGAGGGTGCAGGCGGCATACAGCAGGATGCCGTAACGGACGTTACCGAACAGTACGCCGCTGACGGCTAAAAGAAAAGGTGGACTTGCATTATTGGCAAAGGCGGCAACGCGGCATGCTTCTTCCTGCGGTACGAGGTTTTCTTTTGCAAGCGAAGAGGCGGCAAATGCGCCCATCGGAAAGCCGCAGACAAGACCGGAAGCAATGGCGGCAAGGGATGGGGCATGACAGAAAAAGGGCTTAGAGAGAAGGCTTGCCGGCTTGCTGTTCTGCGGAAGAAGACGCGAGAGAAGAAGAAAGCGTGACAGCACCGCGAAGGGAAAGAGTGCCGGAACGAGCGTTGCTGCCGAAAAACGCAGGGCTTCGCGTGTTGCCTCCTGTAAAGGGGCGCTTTTTTTGAGAAGCAGGAGGAAGAAAACGAGTAAAAGACAGACGAGCAGGGCGGCAAGTGCGTTTTCGCCGGCTCTTTGCCGCGCGCGCCTTTTTGAAGGAGAATGATTCATGAAGGCTCCGAATAAGTATGATTACTACCATACATAAGAAGGAGCAGGATAGTTTATGAATATGAAATTTTTCAAAATGCCGCGTGAAAGCGAAAAGCTGGAGGATGATTTTATGCTCTCGATCTTAGGGGAAAGGGAGCTTTCGCTCATCCCCTGTCGCCGTGTGCTTCTCTATGAGGAGGATGCCATCCGCATTGAAACGGTGGGATGCGTGGTGTCGGTCAAGGGTGAGGGACTCTCCTTAAAGGCCTATCACGGCAAAGAGATGCGTATTTCGGGCAGACTCGATGCTGTCAGCATCGAAAGGGGCTGACGGTATGCTGTTTTACCTCTTTGCGCTTTTGATGGGGTATTACGAGCTGTCTTCGGAAGAACCGACAAAGACAGCCAACGTCCTTCGCTCAGGGCGGGAGAACGTATTCGGTATGCAGGTGAGGCAAGGGCGGCTGTATTTTCACTGCCTTTTTTTCACGAAACGGAGGCTTCTTCGCTTTCTTGATGAAAAGGGCGTGTCCTACAGGATACACGCGCTTCGGGGATTTCCCGGCATTTTATACCGTTACCGTCTTCGCGTAGGCGCGTTTCTCGGCCTTTTTGTGGCAATCGCTCTGACTTTTCTGTCACAGCGCTTTCTATGGCAGATCCGGGTGGTGGGTAACGAGCAGATGACTGACGAGGAGGTGCTGTCGCTTCTCGCAGCAGAAGGGGTATACGAGGGGGCGTATATTGCCTCGCTTGACCTGCATGCAATCGCCAACCGCTGTGCCATGAAGTCAGAGAGCGTGGCATGGATGAGTGTGAACGTCATTGGCAACAAGGCAGAGGCTGTGGTGGTGGAATACGTTGAAAAGGCAGACGAAAATCAGGATGAGGTGCCCTCCAACGTCGTTGCCTTGAAGGACGGCGTGGTCAAGCGTGTGGAGGTGACCTCAGGCGTTTCCACCGTCGGCGAGGGGGCGGTGGTGAAAAAAGGACAGCTTCTCATATCGGGCGTGAATCTTCTGCGGAATGAAAGCTATATCTATCAGAAGGCGTCGGGGCATGTCTATGCCGAGACCCTGAACGAGATCACGGTTGAAAAATCGCTTATCTATACGGAAAAAGTCTATTCGGGGGAGATCCTGACAGAAAAAAGCTATATTTTTTTTAATAAAGCTAAAAAATTTACACAAGATAGTGGAAATTTGCCTGCGAGTTGTGATAGAATAGAGACAAAGGAGAGGGTCATGCTCTTCGGTGTGATCCCACTTCCGATATGGACCGTGCGCGTGACATACCATGCCTTCACGCTTGAAGAAAGACGTCTTGCCGAAGAAGAGGCGAAGCGTCTTGCCGAAGAAGAGGCTTTCAAAAGGCTCTCGGAGGGCGAGCTCGTCTCTTTTGAGGAGGAGTATTCCTTCGATGGCGAAAAGGTGACCGTGACGCTCTGCTATCGCATAGTGGAGGATATTGCGTACGGTCTGCCGCTTTTTGAAACGCCCTCGTGAGGGGTTAGCGCTACGGCAACAGAAAGGCAAGGACTACTATGACGGAAAAAACGTTTCTGACAGACAGTGCCGATCAGGCACTCATGATCTTCGGCGCATACGACGCGAATATCTCACTGATCGAAGGACGCTTCGGCGTAAGGATCTTCAACCGTGACGGCGTCGTGGTGATCGCGGGCGAGGAGGCAGGCGTTGACGCGGCGTTTTCCACGCTGTCCTATATGAGGCGCCTTGCACTGCTCGGCGAGGATATTACGCCTCAGAAAACCGAATACGTGATCAATATGATCGCAGACGGCGAAGAAGGGCAGCTTGACGAGCTTGAAAAAGGCTGTATCTGCCTGACCTCAAAGGGTAAGCCGATCAAGGCGAAGACAGTCGGTCAGAAGAAATACGTAGATAAGATTGCCTCGAACACGGTCGTGTTCGGCGTTGGCCCTGCGGGTACGGGCAAGACCTTCCTCGCTGTGGCGATGGCGGTTGCTGCCCTGCGCCGCAAGGAGGTGGCGCGTATCATCCTCACGCGTCCTGCCGTTGAAGCGGGCGAGCGGCTAGGCTACCTGCCGGGAGACCTGCAAAGCAAGATCGATCCCTATCTGCGGCCGCTGTACGACGCACTGTTTGAAATGATGGGCGCGGACGGCTATGCGAGAAATATGGAGAAGGGCATTATCGAGATCGCACCGCTTGCCTATATGCGCGGCAGAACGCTTGATGACAGCTTT
>CAZYFC010000092.1:0-6570 GCA_964646715.1 uncultured Lachnospiraceae bacterium | reverse complement strand
CAAGATTATAGGCTCTCCTCCCGGCTACGTCGGCTACGACGAGGCGGGACAGCTCACCGAAAAGATCCGCCGCAAGCCTTACTCAGTGGTGCTGTTCGACGAGATCGAAAAGGCGCATCCCGACGTGATGAACATTCTTCTGCAGATCCTTGACGACGGTCATATCACCGACGCAAGAGGCAAGAAGGTCAACTTTGAAAATACCATCATCGTGATGAC
The DNA here is from genome assembly GCA_964646715.1 of uncultured Lachnospiraceae bacterium. Classification (GTDB taxonomy): domain Bacteria; phylum Bacillota; class Clostridia; order Oscillospirales; family CAG-272; genus RGIG1993. Next base: position 6,351 of record CAZYFC010000092.1, on the reverse strand, counting down.
CACCAACGCGGGCGCGGTAGGCGTTTCGGCAACGGCGGGCTTTATGTCCGAGGGAGCTGCAGCGGTCGATACCGCCAAGACCGACAAAGCGCTTTCGCAGTTCCTGCGTCCCGAATTTCTGAACCGCGTGGACGAGATCATCACCTTCCGTTCGCTTGACCGCGACGATTTCGTGAAGATCGCAAGAATCATGCTGACCGATCTTGAAAAGGCGCTTGCCGAAAAGGGTATTGCGATCCGCGTCAGCGATAAGGCGGTCAAGGCGCTTGCCGATAAGTCCTTCTCGGTGAAATTCGGCGCGAGAAATCTGCGCCGAACGATCCAGCGTGACGTTGAGGATGCACTTGCACAGCGTCTTATCAGTGACTATCACGCGAAGATCACTGCCGTGTCGGTGGATGCTGACGAAAACGGCCATATTCTCATCGCCTGCAATTGATTCAACAAGATAAGAGGAGGCATTTGAAAAATGACCTCCTCTTCGCTACTGTTACTTATATTCATTTATTCACATCATCACACGGCCCTCTGACGCAGGGAAGCCGATTTACTCTTGACACAGAAGGAATGCTCTTATGATACGATGGCAGGAGATGTCCCCGAAGGATGCCGCAGAGCGTCTGGAAAGCGACCTGTTTCTCGGGCTGACGCAAAAGGAAGCAGACAAGCGCTTCGATGAAAAAAAGAATAGCCTTCTTCAGCAGGAGGAGAGGGCGCGGTCGCACGATCTGAGGCAGCTCTTTGCTGCCATTATGCCGATTTTACTGCTTCTTGCCTCTGTTCTGACGCTTCTGATTGATCAAGGAGGCGCAGGCTATCTCCTGCTTGTCTCCTCGCTTCTCTCCTTCGGCATTCTGTGTGCCTCCTACCTCAAGGCACGCCGCCTGATGGAGGTCGCAGCGAAACGGGCAAGGCCCTCCTGCCGCGTACTGCGCGAGGGAAGAGAGGTGATCATCCCGATAGAAAGGCTGGTCTTCGGCGACATCCTCCTTCTTGAAAAGGGCGATCTTGTCCCTGCCGATGCGAGGCTTCTGCTTGCCGATGCGCTTACCGTGAGAGAAAAGGGGGCATTTGGAGAACGGCTCGTGCCAAAGGAGGCGCTCGACGGCCTGCGCTGTGAGGATGCTTCATCCGCCAAAAACCTTATTTTTGCAGGCTCAACGGTCGAAAGCGGCTTCTGTCGCGCACTCGTTTACGCAGTGGATGATACGCTGCTTGCACCGGCTTTTCAGAAAGACGTGCCGACGCTTGACAAAACACCTCTTCTGCTTCGTGTGAAGCGTTTTTCCGCGATCCTTTCGGGCGCGCTGGTCTGTCTTCTGTTCCTTGCTACGCTGTTTGGCTTTTTCAGCGTATCACCGAACGATTATCTTGATAATTTTATTTTGTCAACTGCCTTTGCTGCCTCTGCCATGACTGAGTTTTACGCAGCGTTTGCTTATATTACGGCGGGCAGCGCCTTTTATTCCTCGATGAGGAGGGATAAGAACGAGGGCGGCGTTCTTCTCAAGCGTGCCGAGCTCCTTGATAAGGTGGCGATGCTTGACAGAGTCTTTCTTTCAAGCGATTGGTTTCTTCTGCCCGATTCCTGCCGTCTCGCCTTTTTTTCACGCCCCTTCGGAACGCCATGCGAAGCGACAAATGCAGCTTCGGCAGAGCAGAAGCATCTTTTGCGCGATGCGCTTCTTGCAATGGGGGATTGGTACGGCGCCCTTCCCTTGCAAGGGGATACATCCTGTGCAGATAGCAAAAACGCCGAAAAGGAGGCACTTCGCCTTGCGGCAAGAGCCGTATTTGCCAACGGTGGCGAGGGCTATCCTCTCGTTGCCTGCGGCAAGACTGAAAAGGGCTTTTACTACGGCGTGATCCTGCGCGGCGAAACGCTTGTCGTGACGCTGCTCGGTGACGAAAGGCTCCTTTATCGCTGTCGCTACCGCTACGCCGAGGAGGGTATTCAGCCGCTTTCCGAGGAGGAATGCGACCGCCTCGCAGCGGGGGCAATAAGGGCAGAGAACGCTCGAGAAGGGCTTTGCAGCACGCGCTATCTTGCTGTCGGGCTCTTGGAGGCGTTTCCCGAGAACAGTCCTTTGGACGACGCGTTTTTCGAAAACGCGCTCAGAGAAACGCTTGCTCTTGAAGGTCTTCTGACCTTTGAAGAAACGCTTCACGAGGCAAGCATTCGCGCTCTTTCAAAAGCGCGTGAGGACAGACTCGGTGTAACGCTGATCTGCCGAAGCGGTAAGGACTGCCGTCTTGCCAAAAAATTGGATGCCGAAGTCTATGAAGCTGATTACCTGCCGCCAAAGGGGAGCTTTATTGCCGTGAATGCCGAAAGCGATGGGGCTGTTCCCGCGCTTGCCGAAGCGGCGAAGGCAAGAGGCGAACGTGTTGCGCTTGCCTTGTCCCTGACCGAAACAGCCAAGCGTTCTGAGGCATTTGATCTTACACTGACGCTTGCCGAATGGCAGAGTGACGCGAGTCCTGTTGAGATGACGCTTGAAAAGGACTCAAAGGGCGCACGTCTTGCTGCATATGGGTGCGACGCGCTGAGGCTCTCGGCTGACATGCTCGTGGCTTTGCCGGGGGAAAGAGGGGAAGGCAGTCTTGCCTCTCTTCTTGAAAGCGTGCGCGCCGCGAGAGGGTATCTCGTTAATTTCGGTGCGATCCTTACTTATCTCGTCTTTTCTCTTTGCATGAAGCTGATCCCCTATATCGCTTCACTTTTTCTTGAAAGACCTCTTCTCTTGCCCGAAGCGGTGATTCTTTTAGGACTTATATTCGATCTCGGTACTGTTCTCGCCCTTGCTCTTCGCCGTCCTGACGCATCGTTAACAAAAGGAGGGGAGGACGAAGCACTGCTCTTCAGGCGCGTGGTACTGTATGCAGGCTTCGGCGTGCTGTCGGGCAGCGCTCTTTTGGTTGCAGCGCTCCTTTCGGGTGTGTCTGCACGCGCCGATTATACGTCTGTTCTTTTGCTGATCGTTTCGTTTGCTCTCTATCTTTCCCTTTATCTGACGAAAGGGTGTAAGCCCAAGGGCCTTGGTCTTGCCATGACGGTGGCAACGCCGATCCTTCTCTTTTTTCTCCTGTTTACGGGAGGCGATATGACGCTTGGCGGGATTATCGCGCTCGTTGCTTTGACAGCAGTTATCTCTATAGGTCTTGTCGGGGCGCGCCTTCTTTCAAACAATCTGCCCGAAAAAGGAGCGAAGGCGAGAAAAAAGGACAAAGGATGAATGACTGCTTCGGCAGGAACGCAAAGCGCTTCTCAATAGGCGTTCCTGCCGAAGCAGAAGAGAGAGGCTTCGAAAAATCTTTAAAAAAGATCAAAATATTATAAAAAAGCCCTTGACAAAGGGTGAAAAGTGTGCTACCATACACGAGTGAGCCAAAGACAGCAGGTTACAGTAAAAGCGAAAGCCACCCTGCCGAGGTAGAGAATTTCAAACCAACAGTCGGTTTTGAGGCGCTCTTGCGCCCTGCCGTGAAATATGCGTTTTGACTTTCCTTACTGTTCTTTGGTGAGAACAGAAAAAGGAAAGCCTTTTTTGTTTTCACAGTAAAATAGGAGGTGAAACCATGCCGAGCGCAAAGATTCTGGAACAAAAGAAACAAATCGTGGCTGATCTTGCCGAAAAGCTCAAAGGTGCTCTTGCAGGCGTCGTTGTGAACTATCAGGGTATCAATACCGATGAAGATACGAAGCTCCGTAAGGCTCTCAGAGAAGCAAACGTGGAATATAAGGTCTACAAAAATTCCGCTATGGCGAGAGCTTGCGAGATCGCAGGCTACAGCGAGCTGAAGCCCCTCTTTGAAGGTATGACCGCTATTGCGTTCTCCTCTGAAGATCCCATTGCACCTGCAAAGATCCTCAAGGAGCACGCCGATAAGATCAAGACCTTTGAACTTAAGGGCGGCTTTATCGACGGTGAAGTCATTGACAAAGCGAAGGTTGAAGCCCTTGCCGCAACGCCTTCGAAGCCCGTTCTTGTATGCAAGATCATGGGCAGCATGATGAGTTCGCTTTACGGACTTGCTTATGCTCTTCAGGCAATTATCGACAAGTCGGGAGAAGCTCCCGCAGAAGAAGCCCCTGCAGAAGTTGCTGCAGAATAATCACCGCATACCGGCGGAACGAAACATTAAAAAATAATTATTATTCGGAGGTACATGAAAATGGCTAGCGAAAAGATTACCAACATTTTTGAAGAAATTAAGACTCTTACCATTCTTGAAATGGCTGACCTTGTTAAGATGCTCGAAGAGGAGTTCGGCGTATCCGCTGCTCCCGTTGCCGTTGCCGCAGGTCCTGCTGCAGCTGCTGCTCCCGTTGAAGAGAAGACTGAATTTGACGTTATTCTTACCGGCTTTGACGCTGCTAAGAAGGTTGGCGTTATCAAGGTCGTTCGCGAGATCACCGGTCTCGGCCTGAAGGACGCTAAGGACGCTGTTGAAGGCGCTCCCAAGACCCTTAAGGAAGCAATCTCCAAGGCAGACGCTGAAAAGTATAAGGCTGACATCGAAGCTGCCGGCGGTAAGGTTGAAATTAAGTAATTTTAACTCTGCGGGTTTACAAAAAAACAACTCCGTGCCTATTGGCACGGAGTTGTTTTTTCTTATCTCTTGTAGTAATTGATGAGACAGCCATCGAGGAGGATCTCGCGGTCCTCGTCGGTAAGGGCTTCAAGATAGAGCGTTATGGGGGTGAGCGTGCCATTTGAAGCAAGTGTGGCAGAGATCTCTGTTTCACCCTTTTCCAGAGCCTTGCGGATACCGTTGAAATAGAGGTAGTCGCCGACCCTGGCGGGGATATCGCTCTTCCTGGTGAAGGGAAGCATGCCCCAATTGATGAGGTTGCTTCTGTAACGCTTTGTGGCGTATTCGAGTGCGATATTCGCTACGCCGCCAAGCACTCTCTGGCAGGAGGCGGCCTGCTCGCGCGCAGAGCCGTCGCCCGGGCGCTCAGCGAGGATCACGCTTGCCAGCATCACGCTGTCGGGTTCCTCGATGCCGAGAAGGGTATAGATGGGATCAAGCGCGTCAACATGCTTGCCGCACAGTCTTTCTCTTTCCTGCTCGCGTGTTGCTTTCGCCTCCCCAACGTACTGCGGATCCTTTCTCGACAGAGTGAAGGAGGAGAGCTTTTCGGGATTTGAGCGATAGGACGAGGTATCACCGGAGGGTATCAATTCGTCGGTAGTGGTGACCTTGTCGGTAATGACCGAGGCAACGCGCAGGAGAAGCTTGTCGGCAAGGGGCTGTATCGTCGGCCAGTCGGTAATGTTCGGGCCGAAGACCAGCTCAGTCTCGCTATCAGCGTTGCCGTAGCCGTAATAAACGCGGCTGTCGTAGGGTGCTGTATCAAAGCGGTAGCTGATCTCGGAATAGGTGACGTCAAGCGAGTCGGCGGGGGTGAGAATGCCGCCGTTGGCTGCTGTTGCCGCAATGGTTCTCGCGTCGGCAAGGGCAACTGCGGCGATCTGGCCGTCCTTCGGCTTTGCACCCTCGCGCATCGGGAAATTTCTTGTCGTGTGACGGAGTGAGAGACCGTTGTTCTTCGGTACGTCGCCTGCGCCGAAGCAAGGCCCGCAGAAGGCGGAGCGATAGGTCGCACCTGCCTGTACGAGCGTTTCTGCAATGCCGTTACGGAAGGTCTCGGTCATGACCGAGGCACTTGCGGGGTAGACTGACAGATTGAAATCGCCGCTGCCTGTCGATGCGCCCCTCAGTATGTCGGCGGCGGCGGAGAGATTGTCGTAAATGCCGCCCGCACAGCCCGCGATCACGCCCTGATCGATATGCATTTTGCCATCCTTGAATTTTTCAACGAGGCGAAGCGCACCTTTTTTCACGCCGAGGTTTTCTTCGGCGTAGCGTTCGCAATCAGCGAGAAGGGCGGGAGCGTTTCCGAGAAACTCTCTGACGGTATAGACGTTGCTGGGGTGGAAGGGAAGCGCGATCATGCTCTCAACCTTTGAGAGATCGATTATGACGGCTCCGTCGTAAAGTGCGCCGTCCTCGGGGGACATGGGCTTATAATCTGCCTGCCTTTTGTGAACCGAAAGATAGGCTTCTGTTTTTTCGTCTGTCATCCAGACCGAGGAAAGGCAGGTCGTTTCGGTGGTCATAACGTCGATGCCGTTACGAAATTCGATCGGCAGATCGGCAATGCCGTCGCCAATGAATTCAAGCACGCAGTTTTTCACGAAGCCCTTTTCAAAGGTCGCGCCGATGAGCGCGAGAGCTACGTCCTGCGGGCCGATGCCCGGGCGCACCTTGCCGATGAGCGAAACGGCGATGACGCGGGGATAGGGAATATCGTAGGTGCGGTTCAAGAGCTGCTTGACAAGC
>CAZYFC010000091.1:0-6581 GCA_964646715.1 uncultured Lachnospiraceae bacterium | reverse complement strand
AGATCTTGCAAACGTAGCCACGCTTGCCCTCGGTCTTGGGCTTGGGCTTGACGTTGCTTTGATAGTAGGTATAGGTCATCGTCTCCGCCTTGGAGATCACACGTGCCTCGGTCACCGAGCAGATAAACATACCGTGCGTATCAAGATCAACGTACTGATCGACCTTCAGGGAGAGGAAGGCGTTGATATAACGCGGCAGGAAAACGAGACCGTTTTCCGAACGGAGCGGCGTGCAGTCTGCAAACTTGTCAACATTGCGGCCGCTCTTAAAGCCAAACGCCTCAAAGACTGCAAAAGGCGCGTCGACAGTCAGACAGTTGACGTTCATCACGCCGGTCTGCTTGATGATGTGGTGCGAATAGTTTTGCTTGTTGATCGTAACCGCCACGCGGTTCGGGGTATTCGTCACCTGCGAAACGGTGTTGACGATCAGGCCGTTATCCTTCTTGCCGTCGTTCGACGTCACGACGTAAAGGCCGTAGCCGATCTTGAAAAGGGCGGAAAGATCGTTCTTGTTCGCATTTTCGTTGCTGAGGGCGAGATATTCGCGACAAAGCTCCTCGGCAAGCGTCGCGATCTGCCCGGCGCTTTCCCCGTTCATTGCCGAACGGATCGTCACCGTTGTATCGGTATAGACGAGTCCTGCGCTCTTTTCAAGCATGGAGCGCATGACTTTCGCCGCCATAGGCGCCCAGCTGCCGTTTTCGATCAACGCGATCTTTCTGTTTTTGAAGCCGCGTTCTGTCAGGTGGTGGATAAACTCACGCATAAAGGGAAAGATGTCAGCGTTATAGGTCGTGGTCGCCAACACGAGCTTATCGTAACGGAAGGCGTCGCTCACCGCCTCAGCCATATCAGAGCGGGCAAGGTCGTGCAGAACGCCCCTCGCGCATCCGTTTGCCTTAATAGCGGCTTCAAGCTGAAGGACGGCCTTTTTGGTGTTACCGTAGACCGAGGTATAGGCGATCACGATGCCGTCCTCCTCGGGCTGATAGCTCGACCAGGTGTTGTATTTGCCAAGATAATGACCGAGATTCTCTCTGAGAACAGGGCCGTGAAGTGGACAAATGATCTCAATATCCAGCGCAGCCGCCTTTTTAAGAAGCGCCTGCACCTGCGCGCCGTACTTGCCGACAATACCGATATAATAGCGTCTTGCCTCGCCGTCCCAGGGCTCGTCTACGTCAAGCGCGCCGAATTTACCAAAGCCATCGGCAGAAAACAGCACCTTGTCGGTGAGGTCGTAGGTGACGATGACTTCAGGCCAATGCACCATAGGGGCAGTCACAAAGGCAAGCGTGTGCTTACCGAGCGCCAGTGTGTCGCCCTCACCGACCACAATGCGCTTTTCGGAAAAATCGTTGCCGAAGAAGCCCTTCATCATGGCAAACGCCTTCTGTGAAGAGACGACTGTCGCCTCGGGATAGGCGTTCATAAAGCTGACGATGTTGGCAGAGTGGTCTGGCTCCATATGCTGAACGACCAGATAATCAGGCACTCTGTTTCCAAGACAGTTCTGCAGATTGTCAAGCCATTCGTGTGTAAAGCCTGCATCCACCGTATCCATCACGGCGATCTTCTCGTCAAGAATGACGTAGGAATTATACGACATACCGTTCGGGACGCGGTACTGTCCTTCAAAAAGGTCGACCTTGTGGTCGTTAACGCCAATATAGCGGATATCATTTGTAACGTTCATCGTTCGTCCTCGGCTCACTTTTGATTATTCGATATCTTTTTTCCACAGACCGTGGAGGTTGCAGTAAGCATATACCGCAAGCGGCTTTTCATCCGAAAGTGCAAAGGTCACGACAGGGGCCTTGCCCACCTCAAGGCACTTGCGCTGACCGCCCCTGTCGGTCAGAAGGTATACCCAGAGGATGCTATGCTCATTGGTCATGGGATGCTCGACCGAGCCGACCGTCACGGTCACGGCATTTCCCTCAACCGTCACGGCAGGGATATGCTTTTCACGGCTTGCTTCAACCACGCCCGCTTCGAGCTTCGTCATCTTCTGCCCACAGCACATCATGGGAACGCCCGACTCGCTGATCATGCCGACGAGGTTGCCGCAACGCTCGCAGATATAAAATTTATTGTTGTCGCACATAATGAATACCTCCGATTTCAAGTAGGATCAATAGTTTTCTTTTCTGAGCTCAAAGTAGGCTTGAGGATGACGGCAGACGGGGCACTCATCGGGCGCTTTCGTGCTTACGACGAGGTGACCGCAGTTGCGGCATTCCCACATCACAACGCCGCTTTTTTCAAAGACAGCCTTGGTCTCGACGTTGTTGAGAAGCGCACGGTATCTTTCCTCGTGGCTCTTCTCGATAGCCGCTACGCCGCGGAACTGCTCGGCAAGCTCGTGGAAGCCCTCTTCATCGGCTTCCTTGGCAAAGGTGTCGTACATGTCGGTCCACTCGTAGTTCTCGCCCTCTGCGGCGTTCAGAAGATTCTCGGCAGTGTCACCCAATTCGCCAAGTGCCTTGAACCAGAGCTTTGCATGCTCCTTCTCGTTCTCGGCAGTCTGCAAAAAGAGCGCAGCGATCTGCTCATAGCCCGCCTTCTTCGCAACCGACGCGAAGTAAGTATACTTGTTTCTCGCCTGCGACTCCCCTGCAAAGGCCTCCCAAAGATTCTTCTCGGTCTTCGTGCCGGCATAGGGATTCTTCTTAGGTGCTTCCCCGATCTTCACAAACTTTGCCGCACCCTGCTTGCAGACGGGGCATTTGAAATCGTCGGTCATAGAGCCTTCGTGAACATGACCGCATACAGTGCACTTCCATTTTTCCATTTTCACAATCTCCTTATTCCTGTTTATAAATATTTAAGATCGAAAGGCAGATACCGAAAAGTGTTTGCACCTGCTCTGCCGTTTGGCCTTATCCTGAGTCCATTCTAGCAAATAAAGCGTTCGGTTTCTGTGACTAGATCACAGAAAATAGTATAAACAGCCGCTCAGTGAGGGCGCGATGAATTGACACGCGGCAATATGCGTGCTATAATAACGGTGTTGAAGTCAGCTTCGCCTGCCGCCGAAGGGCCTTAGTGCCCCTAAGAAAAAGCGAAGCGCATAAACCCTTTTCGGAGGTACACGATGGATCGACAGGAACTCATCTCACTTTTCAAAAAGGCGTTTCCCTTCTGGGATCGCATCAGCGAGACAGACCGTGAGACATTTTTGCGCTCCTCGCAATCGGTCTCGTTCAAAAAAGGCACGAACATTCACGACGGAAACGAATGCACCGGCGTGATCCTCGTCAAGTCAGGCTCGCTTCGCCTCTACCTGCTCTCCGAGGACGGTAAGGAGGTCACGCTCTATCGCCTTTTTGCGGGCGATACCTGCATTTTCTCCGCCTCCTGCGTGCTGGACGCTATCACCTTCGATGTGCATATCGACGCTGAGGAAAACGTCGAATGCGTGATCGTGGGCGGCTGTGCCTACGAGGATCTCTCGCGTCGTGTGGACGAGGTCAAGATCTATACGCTTGAATCCGCCCTCGGCAGATTCTCGGACGTCATGTGGGTCATGCAACAGATCCTCTTCATGAGTATGGATAAACGCCTTGCCATATTCCTGCTCGATGAATCCGCCAAAACGGGAAGCGACGTGATCAGGCTGACACACGAGCAGATCGCGAAATATATGGGCTCTGCCCGCGAGGTCGTCTCGCGCATGCTGAAATACTTTGCCTCCGAGGGTATGATCGCCTCCTCGCGCGGCGGCATCAGGCTACTTGACAAAAAGCGTCTGCGCGCGTTAGCCGTCTAACAGTGCCAGGAGCATTTCCTTCGGCTTAAAGCCGATCGACTGCTCGACGATCTTGCCTTCTTTTATAAGCACAAGCGTCGGAATGCTGTATACACCGAAGGCGTTTGCAAGGTCGGGAAGCTCGTCAATGTTCACCTTGCCGACAGCAACATCCTCCCGCTCGTCTGCGATCTCCTCAAGGATGGGCGAGAGCATACGGCAGGGGCCGCACCAATCGGCATAAAAGTCAAGAAGCAAGGGCTTATCTCCCCGACTCAGTTCTTCATAGCTTTGTTGGTTGATTTTGATAACAGACATAGTCAGATCTCCTTCGTTTGTTTCTGTTACCATTATACGGCACGCAAAGGGCGTTTTCTGTGACCAAGTCACGGAAAACGTCTTTTTTGATGAAGACGGTTCTATTGCCCCGAACGGTCAGCTCTTTGTCGGCAAAGCGAATCGATCCATCGATCACACGTCGTATTTCATGATGTCCCTGATGTGGCCGCCGTACATCGTGACGCCCTGCTTATAGGGATAGAATCCCTGCTTCGTGAAATTCCGATAGCTGTATTGGTTGTCGGGCGAGACGGTACTCCAGATCGTTTCAGCTCCGTCTGTCTTCGCCTGACACTTGATGACCTCCATAAACGCCGCCTGCAGACCGAGTCCTCTGTAATCAGGATGTACGAATACGGCATCAAAGGTATAGCATCCGGCAGGTCTTTTGCCGCACTTCTGTCCCAGATTCCGATCGCATGGCCTGTTGTCGATCGAAATGGCCACGGCAACGAGTCTGTCGCCGTCATAAGCGCCAAGCACGTAATCCATATGCAGGGATTCGATCAATTCGCTTCTGGTGGTAGGCACGTACAGCTCGGGATCGGCCATCGCGTCATGCACCAGCTTCTGCAGCTTCAGCACCGCATTCATCTCGTCAAACCATACGTCGCGGATCAGAATCGACTTGTCCTTGACGTCAAGCGTTCTGTAAAGATGCTTGCCAACGCCGTTATCGACAAGATACATCTTTTCGTCAAGATACTTCTTGGTAAAGCGGTACTCCTTGCCGACGACGGGGCGAACCTCCTTCACCTTGTTCTCCTCGTCGCGGAAGGCCATCCAGAGGGTATATAATTCAAAGAGATTGGCAAAGGAGGAGGATGTTGTGAGCAGATATTTCTCCTGCACGTGCGGGTTGTTCATGAAGAGGAAGAAGCGATAGCCGAAGAGGTCGTCAAGATCCTTGATCTTGGCGATCTTGTGCTTGACAAGCAGGGAGAGATTCTCAAAGAAGGTACAGAAAAACTGTACGTCGGAATCCTCCACGTCCTGCCAGACCTCCTCGTCGTTCTTGCCCCAGAGATAGGCGTTATCAAGCGCCGCGTAGACCTTCATCAAGCGGTCGCTGTCGTGAAAATAATTGTTCAGATTGATCAGCATCTCACAGCAGGTGACCTCCGAGCTGTTTTTCAATTCAAACGCCACGAAAAGCGTACCGATCAGCGTGGCGATCAACGAAAATGCCCCCACCGCGGCCTCCGTTCCGAAGATCTCGCCGTTGACGTTCACGTATTTGATCACAAGCAGTGTGCCGATCATCAGAAAAAGAAAAACGAGTACGATCAGCACCGCCAGCAAGAGCGTTTTATTTTTCTGCCTCATCTTTATCCTCCGCCGTAAAACAGCCTTTCATCCTTCCTTCTGACTATTATATCACACACCCCGCCATTTGTAAAGTGTTTGGTGACAGTCTGACTCGATCTTTTCAACCAACGCGCCCGCTGTCTGAAAAAGGCGGCTTTTTAAGAGCGAAGGGAATGACAAACGAAAGACCTGCGCGCCGTGGATGCCTTGGCACCTCCAAAGGGCGTACAGGTCTTTCGTTTTACGTACAGACAAACCGCCGCGTACCGATCGGTACGCGGCGGTGGTGTAAGCAGTCGACTGATCGGGGTGAGGTCGTTCGTTCACCCGATCGGATCTACTGGGAGGTTACGTCCAGAAGCGTGGTACCGTTGCCGTCAACGATGACAATGCTGAAGGATGAGTACGCGCCGTCGGGAATATCGGTTATGACGCTGCCGAAGATAGCAAAGCCGTCTGCGGCGGTGTAGGTGTCATCTGCGGCGTTGATCGTCTTGTAGACGGAGTAGTTCCCCTTCGTACCGTCCAGCTTTTTGATGCTGGACTTGGTAGAGCCATCGGTCAGGTTGAAGGTGATGGTGACGGTTGCCTCATCAATCGTCTTGAGCTTTTCAAGATTGGTAACGAGGACCACGCGAAGATCGTGCTTGGAGGTATCGGCGTTTTCCTTCACCTGGTAGAAGGGCGCAAAGAGCGCGTCGCCCGAGGTAAGAATCGAAGGATCGTACCACGCTTCCATTTCTGCAAGCTGAATACGCTTTGCCCCGCCTTGGTCAGAGGGCTTCGGATAAATGTCATCCGACCAAATGCGGATCATCTTCACCGCGGTAGGCACGAAGGTTATGACGACAGGCGTCTGACTGTCAGGATCCGGAGCAGCCGAGCCGGTCGTAAGCAAGTTCCAGGCAAGACCGTCGGTGGAGTATTCGACACGGAATGTCTTGGGGATGCCGCACCATTCGGCATCGGCAGCCTCTGTACTTGCAGAAGGATAGAGGACCAGCTTGTTCAGGGTGGTTAGATTATTAAATTCATACCCGACCCACGCAGTGTCGGAGACACCGGTGGTGAAGCCGCCTTCAAATTCCAGAATATCGTTGTTCAGGAAGGAGTAATCCCAGGAGCCGGCGTTCGTCGTAATAGAGGAATAGATCGTCGTTGCCTTAAGAGCGTGGTTCAC
>CAZYFC010000090.1:0-6763 GCA_964646715.1 uncultured Lachnospiraceae bacterium | reverse complement strand
GCCGCCGGGATACTTTTTATAAAGGTGTCTGAAAGAAATACTTGCCATGGGAATCTCCTCCTATGTATAATCAGTGAGTTTTTCTACGTTCTCATTGTAGCAGATAACGTCGCTTTTGGAAAGAGGGTAAATCCCCAAAATTTCGCCCCTGCATTTGTGCAACGTGAACAAAAACAAGACAACTCAGACGCACGGGGGGCTTTCAAACAAAAATATACTTTTAATTTATTAAAACTCAAAGGCGGTTAACTGATCTGAAAAGCGAAATGCACAAAAAAGAGCGCGTTATTTTGTGCGCTTTCACGGCGTAATGATGGGCTTTGCCGGATCCTGTTGCTCATTTGTGGGGGTGATCAGACCTCGGATGGGGCTTAGTTAAGGCTGAATTGCAGGAAAAAAGAGCTGACGATGCGCAAAAAAGCGCTGAGCCGGTCTGCGGTCTTTATCTATAATGCAATATGTTTACAAATTCGATGTTTTTTTTTGGTGAAAAATATGTTAAAATGATATCGCTGAGAGGGGGCAGAATCACCTCTTCCGTTTTTGCCTTCTCACGCCAAACGCTCATCCCGCGTTTACGGTATGAGGACGATCATTATCCGATTTATTATCAATGAGGTGTTTATGAGAATCGACAAGCTCATCTCCGAAGCGGGGCTTGCCTCGCGCAGTGAAGCTGCCAAAGCGGCAAGAAAGGGGAACGTGACGCTTAACGGCGAGAAGATCAGGGATCTTTCGCGCCATATTGATCCCGACAAGGACGTCGTGACCTATTTCGGGGAAGTGGTGGAGTATCTCAGGAATGTCTATATCATGATGAATAAGCCCGAGGGCTATGTCTGTTCCACCGACGATCCCTCCGGCCCTACCGTGATCGAGCTCTTGCCCGAGCGCATGCAGAGCTGGGGGCTTTTCCCCTGCGGGCGGCTCGACAAATACACGCTCGGTCTTGTTCTTCTCACCAACGATGGGATCGCGGCGCATCGCATGCTCTCGCCCAAAAAGCACGTAGAGAAGGTCTACCGCTTCTCTCTGGCAAAGCCTATTTCGGTTGACGAGGTGGCGAAGCTGGAAGCCGGTGTTGACATCGGCGACGCTGTGACGAAGCCCTGCCGCGTTCTGATGCACAGCGAACGGGAGGGGGAGATCACTCTGATCGAGGGCAAATATCACCAGATCAAGCGCATGGCGGAGGCTGTCGGCAACAAGATCGTCTATCTCGAACGCATTGCTTTTGCCCATATTGCACTCGACACCGCCCTGAAACGAGGCGAGTGGCGTTATTTGAACGAAGAAGAAATAGCAATGATCAAGCCCTATCTCGCGTAAGATACGTTGCCTACATAAAAAGAAAGGAGCTGTTTCCCATGAGCTCAAAGAAAAAACGCTCGGTTGCATCGAAAAAACGCTCGGTTGCATCCGGCAAAAACGCCCTAACCGAGATAAAGCCATCTGCCGTCATCAATAAACGGCTTGCCACCGTGCTTTACATCCTTCTCGGCGTTGTGACGCTGGCGCTTCTCGTTATGACGATCCTCGCCTCTGCCGGTTACAGCAGCGTGTGGCATCCCATGCCGATCGCTATCGTGCTCGGACTTCTCGGTGTTGCCATTGCCGTTTCGATCGTTGCCTTCAATCCGCGCAAGACTGTCTATTCGATCGGATTTTATCTGCTTCACTTCGGTATCGTGATCTTTCTCATCGGTACGATGGTCTACGCCATCAGCGGCTCGGTACATTACGTTGCCGCGCCGAATGTCGGCTCGATTACCAATACGATGGAATATCAGATGACTAGTCAGTACGGCTGGACGGAGGACGAGCTTGCCTCTTTGAAGGGCTATCACAATCAGATCGGCAACAGCGAAAACGACGAGATAGTCGATCTGGGCTTTAATTTCCGCATCACCGATTTTGTTACCGAGTATTACGAGGATGGCGAATCGGTCAAGCATTACGAGGCGACGGTGGAATTTTATAATACGGACGGCTCAACAGAGCAGGTGTCCTTGACCGTCAACCATCCGATCTACCGCAACGGCTGGAAGATCTATCTCATGGACATTGGCGTACACGAGCTTTACGGCTATCAGCGTGTACAGCTCATGATCAAGGACGATCCGACCGAATTTCTTTCGGTGGCGGGCATTCTCCTGATCATTATCGGTACGTTTATGATGTGCTTTATCCGTCCACGGGAGGGTGCCGTGAACAGAAAGCAGACAGGGAAGTCGGTAAAAGCGCTTCCCGTAAACAGGAAGCAAGGAGGTGAGGCAAGATGACCTTCGCTCTTCCTCTGTTCGGTGCGATCTCGCTCAGCTCGACGGCGCGCCTTGTGATGGCACTCGCCGCTGCCCTTTTTTACCTTGCTGCCTTCTGTACATCCTTTTCCGGAAAGAAGGGACTTGATTCGGTGTCGACGGGCCTCTGGATCGCCGCCACCGCCGTGAACGCCATGATCGTTGCCAGCAACTGGGCGGTGAACGGCTACGTGCCCTTCGTCAGCATGTATCAGGTGCTGACCTTCCTCGGTGTGACCTACTCGCTCGTTTATATCTACGTTCGTTACATGCATAACGGCGCGTTCATGAAGCCTTATTTCATGCTCTTTCAGGGAATCATTATGATCGGCGTTTTCTTTATGGGACGTACCGCCTCGGAATGGACCTTCCCACCCGCCTTGCAGTCGGCGTACTTTGTTCCGCACGTCTTCTCCTACATGATCTCCTATACGCTCGTGGCGGTGGCGGCACTTCTTTTGGTGCTATCCTGCTTTCTCAAGGGGGAAAAGAAGGCAGAGTACGAGAAAGGCGCGTATAATCTCGTGCTTACGGGCTTTCCCTTTATGGTGCTCGGTATGTTTCTCGGCGCACTCTGGGCAAACGCCTGCTGGGGCAACTTCTGGTCGTGGGATAACAAAGAGGTCTGGTCGCTCGTGACGGTGCTTTCTCTTTCGATCTACCTGCATTTCCGCCGCACGGTGTCTTTGAAGAAGTACGCCAAGTGGTTTGTGATCGCAGCTTTCGTTTTCGAGATCATCACGCTTTTCTTCGTCGGTATGTTCGGCTCAGACTCGATGCATGCCTACAATTGATTTCTTCATACTTTTTTGCAGACGAACGATCATTTTTGCAATATGACGAAGCAGAAGTACGCAAAAGCGGGAAAGCCATGTAAGCGAAGGCTTTGATCAAAACAGCAAAACCGAATCCGCCTAACGGCAGTTCGATTTTTGCAATAATCGATTCGATAATAACAATTGATTTTTTGTGATATATGCTGTAAAATCAATAGAAGAAGGAGTTGCTTTTTGGGCAATTCTGTCTTGAATGCTTTTCCGCTCCTTCTGTGCGGAAAAACGGCTTGCAAACCGCCTTTTTCCACGGTCGAGGCATCGTTCGGGTAGGCCTCTGCCGAAAAGGGAAGGCGTCTGTAGGCTAAAAAATCCAATGGGAAGCATTGAATCAATTTAATATGGAGGGATTTTCCATGGTTAACAAACAAAAATGGCGCGTTCTGTTGACAGCACTCGCGATCATTGCCGTTGTCGTGCTCATGGTCTTTACCGTTACTTCCTGTAAGCGCGGAAATGATTCCACGGCCGAGGAAACGACCACCGGTCAGCCTGAATCCACGACTGTACCGACGACTGGTCGTGTAGATGCCACCGGCACAGAGATCAGCGCCACCACCGCTGCCGGCTATGTAGGCGATCAATCGTCCTACACCTCGATCAGCGGTGTCGTTACCCTCGGTGACAGCCTGTACGCCTCGGATGAGACCGGTATGCGCGTATTCAAGCTCTCGCTGTCGGGTGAGCTTCAGAAGACCTACACGTCTTCGAGACAGATCAACAACATCGTAACCGACGGCACGAACGTCTACGCTCTCGAGGGTGGCCTCGACGGCACGGTCGTTAAGCTCTCGTCCGATCTTGACGTCGTTGCAACGCTCGAGGTCGGTCACACGCCGAACGATATGGCGATCGTCAGCGGAAAGGGCTATGTCTGCAACCGCTTCTCGAACACTGTCTCGGTCGTGACGCTTTCCGACATGAAGGTCTCGTCTACCGTCAGCGTTGAGGGCAGAGAGCCTGCCGCTGCCGTCACGGTCGGTACCGACGTTTACGTCGCGTGCCACCTGCCCGACGAATCGACCCAAAACACGGTCATGAGCGCCAATCTCGTGATCATTTCTTCTACGACCGATGCTGTTGTCAAAACCATCCCGATGGTCAACGGCACGTCCGGCGTGAAGGATATCTGTGTCAGCCCTGACGGCAAAACGGTTTACGTTTCACATATCGTCGGCCGTTATGCTTATCCTACCACCCAGCTTGACAGAGCGTGGATCAACTCCAACTGCTTCTCAGTCGTTGATACCGCAAGCCGGACGATCACCTGCACGGTTCTTCTCGACGAGGTTGACGAAGGCGCGGCTAATCCCTGGGGAATCACCGTCTCTTCTGACGGCAAGTATCTCTGTGTGGCTCTTTCGGGTCTCAACGAGGTCATGGTGGTCGATATTACCAAGATGAACACCAAGATCAGCAACGTGGCAAACAACAAATCTACCGCCGTGGTCGAGTCGCTTGACCTCATCGTAGATTATCTGCCCTTCCTGAATAATTGCAGAGAAAGGGTTACCGTCGGCGTCGGTGTGCGTAACATCACCGAAAAAGACGGCGTGCTCTACTGCGGTCTCTACTTTGACGGTGCTATCGATGCCGTGACGCTTTCGAATCATGCAGTGAAGAGACTGTCCTTCGTCGAACAGCCTGCCGCAAACGAGGTCAGACAGGGTCATATTCTCTGGAGTGACGCGAACATGTGCTACCAGAGATGGCAGTCCTGTAACTCCTGCCATCCCGATGCCGTTGCTGACGGCTTCAACTGGGATAACCTGAACGACGGTCTGGGCGGCGGCGGAAAGAGCGCAAGATCGATGCTCTACGCCCACAGAACGCCTCCCGTTATGAGTACCGGTATCCGTGCAAGCGCTGAAATCGCCGTCACCGCCGGTATGAAGTTTATTCAGTTCAACACGCTCGGTGCGGATAAGCTCGCTTATCTCGACGAGTATCTCAAGTCTATTCAGCCCACCGCTTCGCCTTATCTCAATAAGGACGGTACGCTGACTGAGTCGGCAACAGCGGGAAAGGCACTCTTTGAACAGAACTGTGCATCCTGCCACCCCGCGCCGCTCTATACCAATAACAAGCTGTACGACGTTGGCTCCAAGCACTTTGACGGCGACTCGGGTACTTACGACGTGCCCACCCTGAACGAGGTCTGGAGAACGGCACCCTATATGCACGACGGTTCCCTTTATACCATCGAAGAAGTCGTCAGATTCTTCGCTAAGGATCTTTCGGATGCCGAAGTGACGCAGCTTGCCGACTACGTCCGTTCGATCGGTGCGGAAGGCGAGACCTACGGCGTGGAGCAGGTACTCTGCACCGCAAGCGACGGTTCTTCCTTCTACAATACCTATAAGGACGGTGCGACGGTGAATAAGATCGTCGTAAGAAGGCAGTCTGCAACTGCCGTCGACAGCGTTCTCGTCTCCCTGAACGTCTACGACGCAAACGGCACGATCGTGTATTACACTGACGTCGTTGTATCCGGTCTGGCTTACAAATCCTCTGCCGTGATCACGCTCGGCGAAGGCCTCACGCTACCGGCAGGCGGCTCTTATACGATCAGCTTTACCGATCAGGCAAGCGGTAATGCCGTTGCTACTACACTTACTGTAAAGTAAAGAAAGGAGATCAAACATGAGAAAAAGACTGTTATTACTTATCCTCGCGCTGGCTATGGTGCTCGGTAACGTCACCGGACTCGGCTATGCAAGTCTTACCGTTGACGCTTCTTCGAGTGGCGAGACCGTTTCTTATCTCGACGGCTCCGATCTTCTTTACGATCTGATGGAAACGGCGACCTCCTTCGTGGTTGCTCAGCATAAGGCATTCGGCGGTTCGCACTACGCGTACACCGAGGGTCTCTTTGAGGAATCGACCGGCGACGGCGCTGACGGCGTTGGCACCGAAAGCGTGTTCCAGAGAGGCTCAAGACTCGTTCTTCTCACCCTTGAAGTTGAAGGCGACAAGGTCAAGAAGACTGAAAAGGTCCTTCTCACCTCCACGACAGGCTGTATCCGTGACCCGGACGTTTCTGCTGACGGCACGAAGTGTGTCTTCTCCTGGAAGCAGAAAAACTCGGACGATTTCCACATCTATGAAATGGATCTCACCTCCGAGAGCTATGAGTACAAGCAATTGACCTTCGGATCGGGCGTTGCCGATTTTGAATGTATCTATCTTCCTACCGGCGAGATCCTCTTCTCCTCCTCGAGAGCAGTTCAGACGGTTGACTGCTGGAAGACGCCTGTTTCCAACATCTATAAGATGTCTGCCGACGGCTCGAATATCATCCGACTCGGCTATGACCAGGTCCACACCACGTATCCTACCCTCACTGAGGACGGTCGCGTTATCTACACGAGATGGGATTACAATGACAGAACGCAGATGTGGATCCAGGGTATGTTCCAGATGAATCCCGACGGCACGAACCAGACCGAGCTCTACGGAAACAACTCCAACTTCCCGACGACGCTCGTTCATACAAGACAGGTGCTTGGTGAGACCACGACCTACGTTTCGATCGCAACGGGTCACCACACCTATCAGGCAGGTAAGCTCTGTCTTATCGACGTTTCGACCACGAGAGACGGCGCTTCCTCGATTACCTTCCCCTTCAGA
>CAZYFC010000089.1:0-6786 GCA_964646715.1 uncultured Lachnospiraceae bacterium | reverse complement strand
TGTCAGGCTCACCCGTGATCCAGAACGGTAAGATCGTAGGGGCTGTCACCCACGTTATGGTGAACGACCCGACCAGAGGGTATGGTATTTTCATTGAGAATATGTTAGAGATCATGCCGTAAGACCGTGAGATGGCTTTGGAACCGGACACGGCAGGCGGATGAGGTCGGCGCAAGAGAAAAGGCAGTATCGTTCCGAACGGTCTGATACTGCCTTTTGCTTATTCATTTTCAAGTATCCACTGTAAAAGGTCTTGGTATTTCATACTGCCCGATGCGACAGCAAGACCAACGCACGCAACTGATTCTTCACTCGGTCGGATCACAATACCGTTTACCTCCAGAAAGACCAGAAGGACGAAAATGCCGATCCGCTTGTTGCCGTCCACGAAGGCGTGATTGGCGATCAGCGCGTAGCCAAGACGCGCCGCCTTTTCCTCCACGCTCGGATATAAGTCCCGTCCGTCGAAGGAGGCAAATGCCGATGCCAGCGCGCTGTCAAGCAAGGAGGCATCGCGCAGGGCATCATCTCCGCCCGTTTCTCTTGTAATAAGGCGGTGCAGTGAAAGCACCTTTTCTTGACTGAATTTTATCATTTCGCAAGCTCCTCAAAGGCGCGGCGGTATCTTGTCAGTATAAAGGCTGCCGCAAGATCGATCCGTTCATCGTCGGTCATGTCGGCACAGGCTTTTTCGGGTATATCACTTTCTTTGCGTTCGTTTGCCGTTTCGGTTTTCAAAACGGGATCGCTTTGGGGAAACTTCATGTGGGATTCTCCTTTAATAAAGGTCGGTTTCTGCCCTGTTTCGTTACATCGCGTAGTTGGGATCGATCTTTTTAAGCTCGTTGAAGGTGTCGATCTCAACGATATCGCTGAAGGAGCATTCGCGCACCGAGATCCTGTATTCGGTAATATAACAGTCGAGGGCGACCTGATCCCAATACTTTTCCTTGCCGCCCGGGAGGTTGTTATAGACCTCGTCGATGTGAGCTGCAAGTCGTTCGCCGTCTTCCTTTGTCCAGTAGGATAGGCCGTAGAGGTGGTGGCAGTCAATGCCGCCGACCGTGAGCTTTTTTATAATGCCGTTTTTGTCGGTGATGAGGCACCAGTCGTCGGTGCGCGCTGTGGGGACACCGAGATAGTTGGAACGGTATTGGTACTTTGTGACGAGTCCGGGATCGTAGAGGAGGAGGTCTGCCTCGAATACGTAGCTGTTTGCAAGAAGATGGCGTGCAAAATAGGCGGAGGAGATGTTGTTCGTTTCGTTGTAGACGGGGTTTTCAATGAATACGATCTGCGGATACTTTTTGAGAAGCTGATCAAATTCGTCGGCAAGATAGCCTCGGACGATATAGATCTCGCTGATGCCTGCCGCCACCACGGCGTCGAGCAGGGTGTCGATAATGCGCTTGCCCTTGACGCGCACGAGAGGCTTGGGGGTGTTCAGCGTGATGGGGACCATACGCGAGCCGAAGCCTGCCGCCATGAAGACGGCGCGCTTGACGCGGTAGGGCTCAAGGGTCGCTCTGCCTTGTTCGGTGATCGTGGCGCTTTGCACGAGTCCCGCCTCGGTAAGCTCGACGAGCAGCTTGTTGACGCTGCCGACTGACAGACCGGTCTTTTTTGCAAGCTCTCTTTGCGAGAGGGGCTTTTCCTTGCCCTCAAGTGCAACGAGGATATCAAATTGCTTTTTGGTGATAGTCATGACTGTGATTCACTTTCGTTTTTGTCTTTTACGCGGCTTTGGCTTTTTTTGAGTAATTGAAGCAGTGCTTTTTGAGAAGTGCCACGAGAGCCTTGACGAGGACATTGACTGCGAGAATGAGAAGTGAGACGACTGCTATTGCCTCATACTGAGATTGCGCCTCGTACTGATTGATCAGAAGGGAGAGCGGCTTATTGTCTCTCGTGGCTAAGAAGGAGACTGCCGAGATCGTCATCATACAGTTGACGAAGAGATAGGAGAACATCTCAAGAAGTGTGCCGAAGCTCTGCGGCAGGAAGACGTCCTTCAGCATGCGAATTCTGCCGATCCCCATCGTTCTGCCGACGGCCTCCAGATTTTCGTTCATCTTCCCGAAGGTGTTATACATCATAAGATAGGGCGAGGAGATGAAATGCACCGTGTTGACCATGACAAGGATCACGAGTGTGCCGGCCAGGGGCGAGGCGGTAAAGGTCATGAGGTAGGAAAGGCCGAGCACGATGCCGGGGATGGACAAAAAGGTCAGAAGGAGGAGATGGATCACGCGCGAGAGGGGTGACTTCATTCTTGCCGTGATATAGGCGGAGATATAGGCGATGAAGGAGGCGCTCAGCGCGGTAAAGAGCGCGATAAGAAGCGAATTGAGAAGATACTTTGCGCCGTTTTTCTCAAGCGTAGTGAAAAGATGACTGAGCGTAAAGCCGATTTCATTCGGATAATTTCGGGAGAAGGCGAGGATGAGGAAGGAAAAGAGCGGCAGAAGCGTGAAGAGGGCAATAAGCGTGCAGAAGATTGTTGCTGCGATAGTTCTACCCTTATTCGTCGCGATTCCATCGCTTCTTTTGATGAAGGCGGAGGACGCCTTGTCCTTGTTGAAAAGATCAACGAGGAATGCGATGACGGCGGGGATCAGAAGGACGATGCCGTAAAAACAACCTCTGCCGAAATCAAGCTGACCGATGACCTCTTCGTACATGAGGAGTGAGACGGTCTTGGTTTTGCCGCCGATCATCAGCGGTACGCCGTAATCGGTGACGATCATGGCAAATGTGCTGAAGACGGCTGAAATAAGGGGCTTTCTCAGATAAGGAAGGGTGATCTTGAAGAACTGTCTTGATTTCCTGATGCCAAGTACGTCTGCCGCCTCATAGACGGAGCGGTCCTCATAGCGCAGAAGATCGGCGAGCATGATATAGGCGACAGGGAAGGCGTACATGACCGAGCCGAGGATGATGCCCACGGGGCCGTAGATATGGCTCTCGATACCGAAAAGGCGTGTGAAGATGCCGTTCTGACCAAAGAGAATGATCAGCCCCATACCGTGCGAGATCGAGGGGATGAGCATCGGCAAAACGAGAATGACGCTGAAGAGCGTTTTCCCCTTCACGTCGGTGCGCTCCATGCAGACGGCGAGCAGATAGGCGAGCAGGATCGCGATGACGGTGGACGCCGCAGTGAGAAGAAGCGAATTGAGCAGCGCTGTCGGAAATTTACCGTTCGTGATAACGGCTTTGACCGAATCGGGTGAGAAATGGGTAAACATGCGTACAAGCGGCAAAAGGACTGAGGAAGCAAGCACCAAAAGCACGGTCAGTTTTGCTACGCGAGGTGCTGTGAAGGGCTGTCGGCGTTTTTCACTCGTGAGGGGATTCGTCATGCGTCGCTCCTCATGAAGCGCTTCAGTGAAGCGATCTTCTTTTCAAGGTTGTTCACCACGAACTCTCTGACGTAGTCGTTGGCGGGGTGTGCAATGATCTCATCGGGAGAGGCAATCTGGCTGATCCTTGCCTCTTCCATGACGAGGATGCGATCCGACATGGCGAAAGCCTCCTCCTGATCGTGGGTGATGTAGATCATGGTGGTGCCGTATTCCTTTTGAATTCTCTTAATAACGTCACGCAGCTGCAGTCTCGTGGCAACGTCAAGGGCAGACATCGGCTCGTCGAAGAGCATGATCTCGGGATTTAAGATCAGGGTTCTTGCGATAGCCACTCTCTGCTGTTGACCGCCCGAGAGATCGGCGGGGTAGCGCCCCGAAAGCGACTCGATACCAAGATCCTGAAGAAGCGCCTCGGTGCGTGCCTTGACTTTCCCGCGCGCTTCTTTGTCCTTGCGCTTTAACTTAATAAGGGCGGCATATGCAACATTATCGAAAACAGTCATGTTCTCGAACAGGGCGTAGTTCTGAAAGACGATGCCCATCGAGCGTTCGGCGGGCGGCAGGAGGGTGATATCCTTTTTGTCCATCACGATCTCGCCCGAGGTGGGCTCAAGAAGACCGATCAGAATGCGAAGCAGCGTCGTTTTGCCGCACCCCGATGGGCCGAGGATCGAGAGAAACTCACCCTCCTTCACGGTGAAGGAGACTTTGTCAAGGGCGATCTTATCGCTATTGTTATCGTATATTTTGGATAGCTCGCGGATGATGAGCTTATCCTTGCACTTTAATACTTCCATTTGGCAAGAAGAGCTTCCTTTCTTTCGGGGGTGTTGTTGCTCATATCGGCATATCGGATAGGAGAAGGATAGTTTTCGACGGTAGGCGTGACATCCTTAAAGATCTCTTCCGGAAAGAAGAGAGCATTATTTTCCTCTGTCAGGGTCGTGGCAAGGAAGGTGAAGACGCGCATGACGTCGGGATCGCTCTCGTAGCCTGCCAGGACTGCCTGCCCATAGAGTGAGTAGGGCGAGCCCTCGTCAAAATAGAGGATCTCAAGGTTCGTTCCCTCATTGATCTCGTTGACGGCAATAGCGGTCATACCGAGACCGATGGCAACCTCCTTGGTTACGAGCGCATTGACAGGGCCTGAGCCTGAGGTCGTAAAGGAAAGCACATTCTTTGAAAGCGCGTCGAAATACGCCAGAGCTTCTTCTTCGCCCCATGCGTTGACAAGCGACAGCAGGAACATGTAGCCCGTACCGGAGGAGGCGGGATTGGGCATTGAAATGAGTCCTTTATACTGCTCGTCGAGCAGATCCTCGTAGGAGTTGGGAATATCCAGCCCCCTTTCGCTGATCACGTCGAGATTGACGATGATACCGCCGCCGTTTCTTTCCTGCGGCAGATAAGTCGTGCCGAAAAGCACCTCGTCAGCGTATCGGGTGAAGTCGAAATCGCCCGATAGCTCGGCAAGAAGACCGAGCGAGTCCAGCTCGGCAAGATAGCCGTATTCGAGATTGTGGGTGATATGGCAGTCGGCATCTTTGCCCGAGGCTTTCAGGTAGGCGGCGTGACTGCCACTGCCTTTGTATTCAAACACCACGTTGTATTCGGGAAATTCTTCCGCCATTCTTCTTTCCATGTATTCAATGCGATAATCCTCGGCACTCGTCAGTATGACGATCTCCTTTTTCTGACTGCCGCAGGCAGAGAGCATCAAAAGCGAGGCGAGCAGGGTGAGGGCAAGCGCTAAGGCAAATATTCTTTTCAGGCGAGAGGTATAGCGGTTCATGGGAGCTCCTTTCGTAAAGCGGGGTAGGGCAAATGCTTCGTGTTCAATTTCCGGGAATATCTTAAAAAATATGAACAGCTTGTCTGTTAATATGGACGAAAAAGGAGCAAAACGGCGCCCCTGTTCAATCAAGGGCGTTGCTTTGCTTTTTTTGAACAAGTAGAGTATACCATATTCTCGTCTGTTTGTCAAGTGCTTTTAGCTCTGACAGCCTATCATAAAAAAGGAAGGAGAAAAGCCCGTTAAACCTCTTGCCAAAAAAGAGGGTGCATGGTATAATACAAGCGATCGTTATATACTTCAAGGTAAAGAGAGGAGTTTATATGCCCCGTTTCTTTTTGGATAAACAGTCGCTCAGAACCGATTCTGCAGAGATCGTCGGTGAAGATGCCGCGCATATCGCACTATCGCTCCGCATGGCGGTGGGAGAGGAACTGATCCTTTGCGACGGCGAAGGCTATGATTACCGCGCAAGGCTCGTTTCGATCAGTCGCGAGAGGGTGGAACTGTCGCTCCTTGACAAAACGCCGTCTCTTGCCGAGCCGCCTTACGTCTGCCGTCTCTATCAATGCATGCCAAAAGGCGATAAGTTTGAAACGGTGATCCGGAAGGCGGTCGAGTGCGGCGTTACCGAGATCGTGCCCGTGCAGTCCTCGCGCTGTATTGCCGTTGTGAAGGACTCTTCCGCCGACAAAAAGCTTACAAGATGGAACAAGATCGCCCTTGAAGCCTCCAAGCAGTCGGGCAGAGGCAGGGCGGTAAAGGTCATGCCGCCGCGTTCCTATAAGCAAGCGATCGAAGAGATGACCGACGCTGAGGCAGCGTTCGTCTGCTATGAAAACGAGGACGGCCTTACGCTGAAGGGCTACCTTTCCGGAAGAAAGACGCCCGTCACCCTTGCTTTTCTTGTCGGCCCGGAGGGAGGGCTTTCATCCGAGGAGGTTATTCTTGCCAAGGAGAAGGGGATATTATCGGTCTCACTCGGCAAACGCATTCTTCGTACCGAGACCGCCGCGCCCTTCGTGCTTGCCGTTCTCACGGCCGAATTCGAGCTGTAACCGTCAAAATGACCATCGCGTTGGTCAAAACCGCAAATCTTACTGAAAAATAAACAAAAAAAAGTAAATAATTTATTAAAAATAATAAAATCGCTATTGAAATTGCCCAAAAAAAGGTGTATAATACTGTCACATAAGACCAAAAACAGTTCAGAAAAACAACAAGGCTTCGTAAAGGAAAGGATAGGACATTATTATGTCAAACAGATTGTTTCAAGGTATCATCTATCAAATGAAGGATGCCATGGACCGCGTGATCGGTGTGATCGACGACACCGGCATCGTGATCTCCTGCAGTGAGCTTGGCCGTATCGGTGAAGCACGTCAGGGTATCCGTGAGGAACTGACCTATACGTCCGATGTGATCGTCGTCGGTGGGTATACCTACCGCGCACTCAATACCGCGACCAAGAGCGAATACATCGTTTTCGTAGAGGGCGAGGATAAGCAGGCAGAGAGACTTTCCCTCATCCTTTCCATCTCTCTTATGAATATCAAGAATCTCTACGACGATAAGCACGATAAGAGTTCCTTCATTAAGAATATCATTCTTGATAGCATTCTTCCCAGC
>CAZYFC010000088.1:0-6825 GCA_964646715.1 uncultured Lachnospiraceae bacterium | reverse complement strand
TTCCTGTGCCGACGAAATGCTCTATCCCGAAAACGCAAAATACCTTGACGACGTGCTCTGCTATGTGGCGATCGGTGCGCGCTCGGTTGAAAACCAACAGCACCGGCTCACCGCATCGGGCCTCGACGTTCCCGTCGGCATGAAGAATCCCACGGGCGGCGATATCTCGGTCATGATGAACGCCATTACAGCCGCACAGCACAAACACACCTTTATTTACCGCGGTTGGGAGGTACATTCCGAGGGCAACCCCTACGCCCACGCCATTCTGCGCGGTTATGTCAACAAGCACGGTCAATCCCTGCCCAACTATCACTATGAGGACTTGATCCACCTCGCCGAAAACTATGCCGAAAAGCCCCTTGCCAACCCTGCCTGCATTGTGGACACCAATCACGCCAATTCCGGCAAGAAGTATCTTGAGCAGGTACGCATTGCCAAAGAGGTCATGCACAGCCGCCGCCATAATCCCGATATCAAAAAGCTCGTCAAGGGCTTCATGATCGAGAGCTATATAGAGGACGGTACGCAGAAGATCGGCGAAGGCGTTTACGGAAGATCCATCACCGACCCCTGCCTCGGCTGGGAAAAGACCGAACGCCTTATCCTCGACCTTGCGGATAAGATGTAAAAAAGACGCGCTTCAATAGTAAGCCACATAACGAAGGATCAAAAAAGCACCTGTGATAACGAACAGATCGTTTATCATAGGTGCTTTTGCGTTGTTTTTCAGGAAGCGGCCGCAGCGCCAAGGCGTGCCGCATCGGTCGCCGCTCGAAAGCGGGGAAAGCCCAAAGAAATTCCTCCCTTTTCAAAAAAAACGAATACGCTGTAACCTTTTCTTACGATTTTCCGTGTATTGGAGTAGAGGGCTCTTTCTGCTTGCATTCAGACAAGCTATATGTTATAATGAATAGCAACGCATCCGAATCACCCTTAAACCATATATACCAAACGAAAGGAACAAGCTATGGCACTCCTTACCTTACGGGATATCGGAAAGATATACGTTTCCGAAGGCGCCGTTGCGGTGGGTATACGCGGCGTCAATCTCTCCTTTGACAAGGGAGAATTCGTTGCCGTCACCGGAAAATCGGGCTCGGGCAAATCCACCCTTTTGAACATCATCAGCGGCATGGACTCATACGAGGAGGGCGAACTGTATATCGAAGGACAGTCCACCTCTCATTACCTGCAAAAAGAGTGGGAGGAATACCGTGAAAAGTATATCTCCTTTATTTTCCAGGATTACAACATCATCGAGAGCTTTACCGTTCTTGAAAACGTTGAGCTTGCGCTCATGCATATAGAGGATAAGAAGGCACGCAGAAAAAGGGCGCTTGAGCTGCTCTCGCGCGTGGGCATGTCCTCCCATATCAAGCAGAAGGGCAGCCGTCTTTCGGGCGGTCAGAAGCAGCGCACGGTCATCGCGCGCGCCCTTGCCAAGGACAGCCCCATCATCTTAGCCGACGAGCCGACGGGCAACCTTGACTCGGCGACCTCCAAGGAGATCATCGCACTTCTACGCGAGGTCTCGCGCGACAAGCTGCTCATCATAGTCACACACAACTTCGAGCAGGTGGAGAACTGTGCCACGCGCCATATCCGCGTGTTTGACGGTGCCATCGAGTCCGATCACGTTCTTTCTCCGAAGGAAGCGCCTGTCACAGACGAAGCCGGGAGAAAGCCCGTGGAAAAGCCCCGACGCAAAAAAACCGCCGAGCTTTCCAAAGGCATTACCCTCGGATGCGCCATCTTCCGCTCCAGGCCCCGCCTCTCCACCTTCCTCGCCCTGCTTCTCATCGTGGGCATGCTGGGTATCTTCCTCGTCACCTCCTTCTGCGGCGAGATGGCAGCACTGTTTGAAAGCGATACCATGTTCACTCATGTTGACGGACGCGTGGTGCTGACAAGGCAGGACGGCGTTCCCCTGACAACGGAGGAGGTCGATTCCCTTGTCAGAGACTACGGCGCGAGCGACGCCATGCGCTTTGATTACCTTCTTGACACTACCATCAATCTCGCCTTCTACACAGACGATTGGGATTATCATTATCTTCGTATGAACGCCGCCTACGGTGAGGAACTCGGCAATCTGCTCGGCAGAATGCCCGAAGCAACAAACGAGATCACACTTGAGCTTCCCATCTATTGGCAGGACGTTTTCGGCAAGGACGAGCTTCTCCTCACCGAGCTCCCGCTCTTCTTCGGACTCAACTACCGTGTCGTGGGCGTCAGATACTACTACGACAACAATATCACCCCCACCTGCCATTTCAGTGAAGAAGGCTTTGGCATCGCCTCTACCTTTTCCTGGCTCAGCAGTAACGGCAATACCTCTCTTTCGGTCGCGGGCTTCAACCTGTACGGCGTCGCCCCCTCCTTTGACCTTCCCGACGGCAAGCTCTATATTGCCGACAGCTCCTTGCGCAAGGAGATCATGCAGTATACAACAGATGCGGATAAAAACGATATGACACTTTCTGTCTACTACCATCGCTACGATTCTTTTTCGGGCGAGATGACCTCTCTGACCCACAATAAGACGCTCTCCTATGAGGCCCTGCTTGAAAACGCCACGATCACATCAGGCTTGTCTGACGCGACCTACCGGGTATACGTCTCCGCCCCTCTGATGCGCGAAATGATCGAGGAGCTGGCATCCGAGAACTACCGACAGGTCTCGCTCTTCTTTGAGAACGATCGAAAAGCCTATGAGGCGGCAGAGGCACTGCAGGCGGCAGGCTATATCGCCGTTCCCTCCGACAGCACGCACGCGCTTGATTCGGAGGACGCCATTCTGAACCTGCTCTCCGCACTTCTCTACGCCGTCATGTGGTTTGTCACCGTTTTCTTCCTCGCCTTCTTCATCGCACTCTGCTCACGCCGCACGCTGGAGGCCTTCAAGGGGGACATGGCGATCATGCGCTCGATGGGTATCTCGGTCAAGGTCATCCGTATCGGTATGTACGTCCGTATGGCGCTTGCCCTGATACCTGCCATGATCCTTCTTGCGATCGTTGCGTGCGTGATCTTCACAAATCCTGTCCTCAACGAGATCTTTATCTACCTCTACTTCTGGCAGTATGCCCTCATCGTTCTCGGCATGGTACTGCTCACCATGCTGATCACCCGTAAGCATATCAAACGTCTCTTCGGCGAAAGCGTCAGGAAATCCCTGAAAGGAGGTGCCGGTGCATGATCCGTATTCAAAAGCTCCACAAGTACTTCAATAAAGGCATGCAGAACGAGATCCACGTTCTGAACGACCTGGATCTTGAACTGCCCGAAAAAGGCATGGTCGCCATTTTCGGACGAAGCGGATGCGGCAAGACCACCCTCTTGAACGTCATCGGCGGCCTTGACAGCTATGCCTCGGGCACACTCACCCTTGATGGCGTCAGCGTCAAGGATGAGGCGGATACCCTTCGCAACAGCCACATGGGCTATATCTTCCAGAATTACAACCTCCACAGGACGGAAAGCTGTTTTGACAATGTGGCGGCAGCGCTCCGCCTCTGCGGCATGACAGACGAGCAAGAGATAGAGACGCGCGTTATCGCCGCCCTCACCAACGTGGGGATGGAGAAATACAAAAACCGCACGCCCGATACCCTTTCGGGCGGCCAACAGCAACGCATTGCCATTGCACGCGCGATCGTCAAGAATCCGCGGATCATCTTAGCCGACGAGCCGACGGGCAATCTTGACGAAGCCAACACCGTGATGATCATGGATCTTCTCAAGGCGATCGCCAAGGATCACCTTGTGATCCTCGTCACGCATGAAGCCACCCTCGTCGATCATTACTGTGACACAGTCATTGAGCTTGACGACGGGAAGATCGTGAATATCCGCCAAAATGAAGCCGCCGAAGGCTTTGCCGCAAGAGACAAAAACGACATCTACCTCGGTGAGCTTGAACGGTCCACCTTAGCGACCGACGCCGCCCTGATCGAATACTACGGCGAAGCTCCCGAAAGCCCCGTCAAGCTGACCGTCGTTCACAAGGACGGCAAGCTCTATCTGAAGATCAACACCCCAAAGGTACAGATCCTCGACGAAACCAGCGAGATCAAGCTCCGCGAAGGTGTTTTCGTCGAGAACAAGAAGGAAAACCGCGTCAGCGAAGCCATTGATATGTCGAAATTGCCCCCTGTCAAAGGAGAGCGCTTCGGCAGGCTCTTCACCCTCAGGACCTCTTTGAAAAGCGGCTTCCGCGCCAATTTCAAAAAAGGCAAGAAGGGCAGGCTCGCCCTCTTCATTGCCATGATCTCCTTCGCTATGGTGCTGGTCATGATGACAGCCATCTTCGGCACGGCGATCGGCACGCTGATCGATGCCGACAAAGCGTACAATCACAACGTCTTCTACCTCTACACCTATGAAGGCTCGATCTCCGACAAGCTCCTTGCCGCCTACCAGGCAGGCGAGCACGGCATCGACAGCATCCACCTCACGGCCGACGTACCCTATTATAATCCCGTCAACAGCTATAGCTTCACCACAGGCTACTTTGAGACCTATCAAGGCTCTTACCGCGACTATTCCTTCAAAGCAAGCGGCGTCTTTCTCGATGAAGAGTTGATCGGGGACGCAAGGGCTGTTGCAGGAACCACCACTCTGACAAGTGGTGACAATATGGTCATCACCACCGCCGTTGCCGACGAGCTTCTTGCAGCCTCTACCTACAGTTATATCAACGATTATAACGATCTCATCGGCTTGAAGTCGCGATACTATACTTCGACCGGCTATGTCCTTAGCATCACGGGAATCGTCGAATCAAGCGAAAAGGCATTCTATCTGCCCGGCTTGACGCTTGCGGATATGACCATGCAGGAGACTGCCCTCATCACCTTCGAGCATGCCCTTGCCGAGACCCTTTCGGATAAGGAGACCGTTCTCTTTATCAATCAAGGGGAGGATCTCTCCCTCTATC
This sequence comes from uncultured Lachnospiraceae bacterium, assembly GCA_964646715.1. GTDB lineage: Bacteria > Bacillota > Clostridia > Oscillospirales > CAG-272 > RGIG1993. Next base: position 1,883 of record CAZYFC010000088.1, on the reverse strand, counting down.
CAAAGGCAGGCGAGACGGTCACGGTGCGCGGCGAAAAGCTCACCGTCAAGGATGTTGTGGCATGCTATGGCGACTACCCCACCTATCTGAAGGCAAACGGCATCGAGAAGGAGTCGATGGAAAGCTTCTTCGTACGCAAAATGAAGGAGGCGTACCCCACTCTTACCGAAGATGACCCCGATTACTACGAAAAATATCTTGAGGTGCGCGGCAACACGGTGTACGAATGGTATGACTGCTACACCTCCGAGCTTGACGCATTTTTAAGTCAGCTCCGCATGTTCGATCTCGCGAATTTTACGCTGTGGGCTGCCACCGAAAAGAATATAACGGCGGCGAAGTTCTACTTTCTCGGTGTGGACGGGATCATGTACGACGCATTATCCCACGAAAGCACCGACGGCTACTACCGTGCCCTCGTTTTCAAAGAGATGTACGGCAGATACCCCACCTACGAGGAGGCTCTGAAGCTGTCCGATTCGGGCGGATATTTCTACGACGACACAGCGTTCTATCAGTACGAGCAAGAGTTCTATAAAAATCCGGTTTATTACAAATCCTTCTCCTATCGGTTCGTCGTCACCGAGGACGCGTATGTCTCCCTATCGAAGCGCGTTGGCGAGACCTTTACACCCTATCAGGACGTGAAACAGTACGATTCCTATCACCTCTTTACAGTCATTCACTCCAACGACCCCGAAAAAACAGAAGCATTCTTAAAAAACACCTTCGGTGATCTTGATGACTACGGCGTCTCCAATCCTGCTCTTATCACTCCCGGTGACATCTACGACAGCTTAATTGCCGAGGAAATGGTCGCCGTCATATCAGGTCTTGTGACGATGGGCGTGATCCTGATCCTTCTGTCGGTCTGCATGTATTTCATCATGCGCTCCTCGCTGATGAACCGCATCAAGGAGGTAGGTATCTGGCGTGCCATAGGCGTATCAAGGAAAAACCTCGTCTTCCGTTTCTTCGTGGAGGCGACCTTGCTCACCACCCTTACGGTCTTTATCGGCTATCTCGCCGCCGGGCTCTTCATCTATCTTTCCATGGGCATGGCCTCCACGGTAGCGTCTCTCTTCTACTATCCCGCCTGGCTTGCACTGACCGTGCTCATCGTCCTCTACGGTATCTGCATTCTCTGTGGCATTGCGCCTATTCTCTCTCTTCTCAGAAAGACCCCTGCACAGATCCTTGCAAAATACGACATTTAATAACGAAGATCCCAAAGACTGTACCGTCTTTGGGATCTTTTCGTATCGGTTTTATTTCTTTTTGTGAACGTGCGCGACCTGTTCGTGGAAGTCAAAATCGAGAATACGCACCATATCGTCAAGCTCATTGTCACCCATGACGGTGGTTCTGCCGTTCCCGTATTCCGCATCGATCAATTCCTTCATTTTGAGGATGATCGGATGGCGCTTGTCAACGGCATCCCCGTCGCGCAGCTTGTAGTAACCGTTCATCCAGTGTGCCACCCCCGCAAGGCCGCTATGCGAGTCAACCGCCACCGTAGCAGGCTTTCCAAGGAGCTTTTCGGTATTGAAAATGTTATAGATCTCCTCATTTTTGAGAAGACCGTCGGCGTGGATACCCGCGCGCGTGACGTTGAAGTTTCTGCCCACGAAGGGGGTTTTCGGCGGAATATCATAGCCTATCTCGCGCTCGAAATAGTCTGCGATCTCAGTGATGACAGAAAGATCCATGCCGTCTGTCGTACCGCGCAGAGAGGCGTACTCGATCACCATCGCCTCAAGAGGACAGTTGCCCGTTCTTTCACCGATACCGAGCATCGAACAGTTGACGCTTGAGCAGCCGTAAAGCCAGGCGGTAGAGGCATTCGATACCACCTTGTAAAAATCGTTGTGACCGTGCCATTC
>CAZYFC010000087.1:0-6840 GCA_964646715.1 uncultured Lachnospiraceae bacterium | reverse complement strand
AGACCGGTAAGCGAGTTCTTAAAGATCTGCTCAAAGCCGAGGAACTTCAGGATGCTCTGGTTGACCGAGGGGTGAAGGCGAATACCGCCCTTGTAGGGCCCGATCGAATTGTTGAACTGCACGCGATAAGCGCGGTTGATCTGCATCTGTCCCTTGTCGTCTACCCACGGAACACGGAAGGTGATGATCCTGTCCGGCTCAACGAGACGCTCAAGAATGGCTTCTCTTTCATACTTTTCCTCGTTGGCCTCCACTACGGGGCGAAGCGATTCAAGAACCTCCTGAACAGCCTGCAAAAACTCGCCCTCGTGCTTATATCTTTGTTCTACTTCTGCTTTTACTCGGTCAAGATAAGACATAGATAACTCCGATCCGCCGTCAGAAACGGCAATGAAATAATGATTCAATCAAACAACATCACAGATTATATCATAAAAAAATGTCGATTTCAAGATTTTTTCAATAATTTTTTCTTCATATAAATGAATATCTTGTAACTTTTTCGTTATAAGGAAAAAGCAAAAAAAATTCCCGTCGGCACTGTGTGCCGACGGGAAAAACGCATTGGTGAATGCCAAAGGGCGTTTTATCATGCACATTCAAGCAAGCTCAGAACAGCGAGATCTGATTGGTCTCGGAGAGGCCGTCAAGCACGCCGTTTTCACGCAGAAGCTCCATAACGGTCTTGGAAAGACCCGCCTTGACACGAAGCTCTGCCTGTGACGAGACTTCACCGGTATCCCTTGCCTCCACGATCTTTGCAGCGGCAATATCACCGAGACCGGGAAGCGCCGAGAAGGGGATGCGGATCCTGCCGTTTTCAGGCACAAAGGCGTGTGACGCCGACTTCTCGTAGTTCACGGGCAGGAATTGCACGCCGCGGCAAAGCGCCTCGTTGGCAAGCTGAAGTGCCGCGACGGTTTCGGCATCCTTGGCAGTCGCCTCCTTGCCCTTAGCAGCAATATCGTCAATGACCTTACGGATATAGCTCTTGCCCTTGAGAACCACCGTCGCGTCAAAGCCGCCCGGAGCGACCGAAAAATACGCGGCGTAAAATTCAAGCGGCTTATAGATCTTAAACCAGGCAAGGCGAATCGCAGACATAACGTAGGCGGCAGCATGCGCCTTCGGGAACATGTATTTGATCTTTTTACACGAGCCGATATACCAATCGGGTACGTTATGAGCGCGCATCTCGCTCTCCCATTCCGGGGTAAGCCCCTTACCCTTACGAACACTCTCCATGATCTTGAAGGCCATCGCGTTGTCAAGACCGTAGCGGATCAGCGTCAGCATGATGCTGTCACGCGTACCCACGACCTCAGAGATCGTGCAGATGCCATCCTTGATCAGATCCTGCGCGTTACCGAGCCAGACGTCGGTGCCGTGCGAAAGACCCGAGATCTGCAGAAGGTCGGCAAAATTCTTAGGCTGCGCATCAACGAGCATCTGCTGTACAAAGCGCGTACCGAGCTCGGGCAGGGCGTAGGTACCGACCGGGCAACCGATCTCATCGGGCGTCACGCCAAGCGGCTCGGTCGAGGTGAGAAGCTCGTAGACCCGCTTATCGTTCATCGGTACGTCCATAACCGACATACCGGTATACTTTTCAAGCCATTTGTATTTAGTCGGCACATCGTGTCCAAGCTCGTCAAGCTTCAGAATGGTGTCGTGCAGATAGGTAAACGCAAAGTGCGTCGTCACGATCGACGAGGTCGGATCGTCAGCAGGATGCTGAACGGGCGTAAAATCGTAGACCTCATATTCACGCGGCACGACGATGATGCCGCCCGGATGCTGTCCCGTCGTCTTTTTCGTTCCGACACAGCCGTTGACGAGGCGTGCCACCTCTGCCTTGTTGACCGTGATATGCTTTTCTTCGAGATACTTCATAACGTAGCCGAAGGCTGTCTTGGAGGCAAGAGAGCCGATCGTGCCCGCCTTGAAGACATTTTCACTGCCGAAGAGATCCTCCGTATATTTATGAACTTTTCCCTGCACTTCACCCGAGAAATTCAGGTCGATATCGGGCGACTTGTCACCATAGAAGCCAAGGAAGGTCTCAAAGGGAATATCGTGACCGTCCTGTGCCATTTTCGTGCCGCAGTGAGGACAGTTCTTGTCGGGCATATCGAAGCCCGAGCCGACGCTTCCGTCCTCGATAAACTCGCTGTGGCGGCAGTTAGGACAGCGATAGTGCGGCGGCAGAGGATTAACCTCCGAAATACCCGCCATCGTCGCAACAAAGGACGAGCCGACCGAGCCGCGCGAGCCAACGAGATAGCCCTGCGATTCGGAGTACCATACGAGCTTCTGTGCGATCATGTACAACACGGCAAAGCCGTTCTGAATGATCGATTTAAGCTCCTTGTCAAGACGCTTTTCGACCTGCGGCGGCAGCTCGTCGCCGTACATATCGTGGGCACGCTTCCAGCACATCGCCTGAAGCTCTTCCTCTGCACCATCCATTTTGGGCGTATAGGTTCCCTTCGGGATCGGGCGCACCTCTCCGATCATATCAGCGATCTTTCTCGTGTTGGTAACCACCACCTCGTACGCCTTCTCTTCACCGAGATAGGCAAACTCGTCGAGCATTTCGCGCGTGGTACGGAGATACAGTCCGACGTCGCGCTCGGCGTCCGAGAATTTCATGCCCTTCAGAAGGATCTTGCGGTAGATCTCGTCCTCCTCGTTGAGAAAGTGTGCGTCACAAGTCGCGCAAACGGGAATACCAAGCTCTTCACCGAGTGCCACTATACGGCGATTGAGATCACGGAGACCCTCATCGTCGGCAACCGTGCCCTCGGCAATCAAAAAGCGGTTGTTGCAGATCGGTTGGATCTCAAGATAGTCGTAGTAGGAGGCAATCTCCTTGATCTCGTTTTCCGGCTTACCCGAAAGAATCGCACGGAACAGCTCGCCTGCCTCGCAGGCAGAGCCGATGATAAGACCGTCGCGGTGATTGTCAAGCAGGCTTTTGGGAATACGCGGCTGACGGTGATAGTAAGAGAGATAGCTCGATGAGATAAGCTTATAGAGATTCTTCAGTCCCACCTGATCCTTGACGAGAATGATCATGTGATAGGGACGCAGCTTCAAGGGATTCGCCTTATCGCTCATCGAAGCGTTCATCTCATTCATCGTGCCGATTCCCTCCTGACGGAGCTTATCGACCATCTTGAAAAAGATATACGCAAGCATCTCGGCGTCGTCAGAGGCACGGTGATGATTGAAGTCGCCCAGCTTGAAATACTCGGCAAGAGAATCGAGCTTGTGTTTTTTCAGCTCGGGATTAACGTGACGCGAAAGTGCTACGGTGTCGAGATAGGCATTGGGAAAGGCGATCTTGTAACGCTCGCACGCCGCACGGATAAACCCCGTGTCAAAGGAAGCGTTATGGGCAATAAGCAGACGGTCGCCGGCAAACTCAAGAAAGGCGCGAACCGCCGCCTCCTGCGAGGGCGCATCCTTGACCATCTCGTCGGTAATACCGGTAAGCTCGGTAATATTTTCGGGAATATGGCACTCGGGGTTGGCAAAGGTATTGAAGACCTCCAGCACTTCCCCATTCTTGATCTTGACAGCACCGATCTCGGTGATCATGCAGGAAAGAGGCGAAAGACCTGTCGTCTCAAGGTCAAAGACGATAAATTCGTCCTTATCGAAGGTATAGTCCTTGTTGCCGAATACGGCACGCGCAGTATCGTCAACGTAATAGGCCTCCATGCCATACAGCACTTTCATGCCGATCTTTTCGGCGGTTTCCATAATGATCGGATAGGATTGCACGTTGCCGTGGTCGGTGACGGCGATCGCATCCCACCCCCAGCTTTTCGCAGTCTCTGCCGCGATCTCAGGGAAAATGAGCGCGTCCATTGCCGACATATTGGTATGCAAATGAAGCTCCACGCGCTTTTCTGACTCTATATCCTTGCGGAGAAGACGCTTGATCGGCGCAATAGCAGTCGGCACGATATAGAGGTCGCCATCCGTCGTGGTCGTGCCGATGATCTTGTCATTCTCGCGCTGATAGCTCTTGATCTTTTCAAGGCGCACCGAGCCCTTGATCATAAGCGACATACTGTAGAGCGTCACGACTGACTGAATGCCGCGTTTGATGGTGCGGCCGCTTTTCGTGATCTTCTTGATGATAGGCGCAGCAGCTTCGCTGTCAAGCGTGAGCTTGACGTTGATCGAGCTTCTGTTATCGGTGATACCGATAATGAGCGTCGTCTTGTCGCCCTGACGGGAAGGACGTTCCTCGAAGGAATTGATCTCACCGACCACGTAGACGTTTCGCACCTCGCCCTTGATATCTTCAAGCGGATATAACGCATCCGGCGTAAAGATCTCACCGTAGAGCATTTCCTCCACGGTGGTATCGAAGGTCATAAAGCCGACCTTCGTCACGCCATCCGTGCCGATCTCCACGAAACGGTCTCCCGTTTCCTTTTTCTCGTAAAGCGTGGTAACGAGCGTCGGCTTTTCAGCCTCCGCCGCCTCCTTCTCGGCGCGCTGTTCGGCGGCTTCTTTGGCGGCGCGCTCACGCGTGGCGGCGTGTAAACGCTCAAATTCACGCTCACGCGTGGCGGCAAACTGTTCAAAACGCTCCTCGGCATTGCCGACACCAAGGATCTTCACTGTTTTCTGCAGTGAAAACTCCTTGTAAATGATCTCTTCCAGTACCTTGTCAGTCTTCGCGTCACAGAGAAGCGCAACGCCGCTTTGTGAAAAGCCGATCTCCACGACGATCGCGTCCTCTGTCTCAAGAACCGAATAGTTTTCAAAAAAGCCCCGTGTCACGATACCGACGCGGTACGCCTCAAATATGACCTCGTGCATATAGCTGACTGAGAAAAGGGCGGCGGGATACTTCGGCACGATCCGCACGCCTGTGAGCTGATACGCGCGCGCAATGTCCTTTTCAATGGCGTAAAGAAGCTCCTTTTTGACGAGCGTCTCAAAGTGAATATCGATCTCAGCGACACGAAGCGCCTTGTCATAGCGCATTCCATAGTCTTCGATCCCCGAAAGAAGGCGTGCCGCCTCACCCGTGGGATTATATTTATCGTATTTATCCAAAAATAACAGAGCCATATACGTCTCTCACTTTTCTTGCAAGTATCAAACAATCAGTCGCGGTATCGGTTGATCTCCTCGATCAGAGTATCCACGATCCTGTCCTCGGGTACTTTTCTCACGATCTCGCCGTGCGAGAAAAGAAGCCCTTCGCAGATACCGCCCGCAATACCCAGGTCGGCATCTCTTGCCTCACCGGGGCCGTTGACGGCGCAGCCCATGATAGCAACCTTCAGCCGTCGCACGGGATGAAGCTCGTCCATTCGCGCTTCAAATGCCGAAACGAGGGCGATCATATCAATTTTCGTTCTGCCGCAGGTCGGGCAGGAGGCGAGATCGATCTGCGCACGACGGTCAAGCCCGAGCGAAGAGAGAATGGCGCGTCCCTTTGCCACTTCCTTGATAGGATCAGCCGTCAGAGAGACGCGAACGGTATCCCCGATGCCGTCCAAAAGAAGGCTGCCGATGCCTATCGCACTTTTCACCGTTCCGAGCGCCTCGCTTCCCGCCTCCGTCACACCGAGATGCAAGGGATACACACAGGCAGACGCCACGATACGGTTTGCCTCAACCATGCGATGTACGTCCGAGGACTTGATGGCAACGACGATGTTATCAAAATCATAGCGTTCAAGCAGCTTCACGTTTTCAAGTGCCGACCCGGCAAGTGCTTCTGCCGTCGGCGCACCGTAGGAGGCGAGAAACGCCTTTTCAAGCGAGCCGCTGTTCACACCCACGCGAATGGGAATGTTTTTTTGGCGGCAGATATCGGCAACCGCCTTTACACGGTCTGCCTCCCCGATGTTACCGGGATTGATGCGGATCTTATCCGCCCCTGCCTCCGCCGCCAGAATGGCGAGAGAGGCAGAAAAATGAATATCCGCTACGATGGGAATGGCGATATCCGAGCATTTCAGACGGTAGAGCACCTCTGCCGCCTCTTTTTTCGGAAATGCCATGCGGATGATATCACAACCTGCAGCCTCCGCCGCCTTGATCTGACGGTAGGTGGCGTCAAAATCGAGCGAATCGGTATTGGTCATCGACTGTACCGAAACAGGCGACGAGCCGCCGATTACGGTCTTTCCCACCCTGATCTCTTTTGAAGGTCTTCTCTGAAGCGCGTTTGCCATACCGTTTCACCCTTTACACGTCAGTATTTATAAAAACAAAGAGAAAATATCCTTAAACAGCACGAATACCGAAAGTCCGAGCAAGAGAAGGAGCGCCACCGAATGAATGCGTCCCTCTACCTTAGCGCTGATGGGCTTGCCACGCAAAGCCTCAAGCAGAAGGAAGAAGATCCTGCCGCCGTCAAGCGCGGGAACGGGCAACAAATTGAAAACGCCGAGATTGATGGCGATCAGCGCTGCAATATAGACGAGATACTCCAAACCAAGCCCTGCCGCCTGCGTCATCTGCTCGGTGATCCCGACAGGCCCCGACATATGCTGAATACCGACGCGGCCGGTAAACAGCCCGCCGAGTGAGGACCATATCTGCCCCACACAGCCGCGCACCTGACAGAAAATATGGCGGTTGACAGACGCAAAGGTAGCGTTTTCGCGGTAGACCTTGAAATCCATGATGCCGAGTCCTATGCCATCCTCGACTGCCATCCGGAAGGGGACATCGCGAATGACGATGCGCTCACCGTCACGGATCACGGTAAGATCAACCAGACCGACGTTTTCGAGCGTCAAAAGACCGCCGTCCTCGCCCCTGACCATCTTCATCCGGTAGTACGTCGGCACGCCGCCG
>CAZYFC010000086.1:576-6887 GCA_964646715.1 uncultured Lachnospiraceae bacterium | reverse complement strand
ATCGTTATAGACGGCATCTCGCTCGGCGATATCAAGACCGAGGAGGAGCTGTTTGAGCTGCGCCGTAAGATAGGCATGGTCTTTCAGAATCCGGACGATCAGCTCGTGGCAACGGTGGTCGAGGAGGATATCGCGTTCGGACCCGAGAATCTGGGGCTTGATCCCAAGGAGATCCGCAAGCGTGTCTACGGCGCTTTGAAGGCGGTCGGTATGCTCAGCTACGCGCATCACGCGCCCCACCGTCTTTCGGGTGGACAGAAGCAGAGAATTGCCATTGCGGGCATTCTCGCCATGATGCCCGAATGCATCGTCTTTGACGAGGCGACTGCTATGCTTGATCCGAAGGGACGTGCCGACGTGATGGAGATGATCCAAAAGATCCACGCAAGCGGCATCACGGTTCTGCATATCACCCATAACATGCAGGAGGCACTTCTTGCTGACCGCGTCATCGTGGTCAACGACGGCAAGCTCTTTCTCTCGGGCAGTCCGCGCGAGGTCTTTTCACACGTTGAAGAGCTGAAGAGCATCGGACTTGAAACGCCGCAGGTGACAGAGCTTTGTCACGCACTTGCAGGGGCGGGACTTCCCATTCGAGGCGATATCATCTCAGAAGAGGAAGCCGCAGACGCCATCGCGGCACTCTGCTTCGGCAGGGCAGAACAAAAACAGTTGCATGAATGAACGCTTTGCGGTTACAGCCAACAGAAAGTGTATCGGTTATGAAAAACGAATCCATTCTGAAAACCGAATATATTTTACAGGCAGAGGATCTGGTTTACGAATACGGCGTTGGGACGCCTTTTCGCAAGCTGGCTGTCGATCACGTCAGCTTCGGCGTGAAAAAAGGACGCGTCACGGGCATTATCGGACACACGGGCTCCGGCAAATCGACGCTCGTGCAGATGTTGAACGGCCTTCTTACGCCGCAAAGCGGCAAGGTCTTTTATAAGGGGCGAGATATTCACGCCGACAAGAAGAGTCTGCGAGCGCTTCGCTTTGAGATCGGGCTCGTCTTTCAATATCCCGAATACCAGCTTTTTGAAGAGACGGTGCGGAAGGATATTGCCTATGGCCCTGCCAACATGGGGCTTTCCAAGGAGGCGATCGACCGTCGGGTAGACGAGGCGATCGAATTTGTCGGGCTGGACAAGGCGCTTCTCGATAAATCGCCCTTTGATCTTTCGGGCGGTCAGAAGCGACGCGTCGCCATTGCGGGTATCATCGCCATGCGCCCTGAGGTGCTGATACTCGACGAGCCCGCCTCGGGTCTTGATCCGATCGGCAGACGGTCGATCTTTGAAGGACTTTTACGCTACCGCGATAAAACCGAGGCGGCTATCGTGATCGTCAGTCACTCGATGGAGGATATGGCGAAATACGCTGAGGAGATCGTTATGCTCTCGCAGGACAAGCTCATCCTTTCGGGTAGCCGCGACGAGGTCTTCTCACACGCCGAAACGCTCGTCAGACATTCACTCGACACGCCTGCCATCGCGCGCCTTGCGCTCAAACTGCGAAGGCGCGGTGTGACCCTGCCCGACAATATCTACACGGTCGAGGAGCTTGAAAAAGCGATCCTCGCCCTACTCAAAAAGGAGGGTACGCCGTGATCAAGGATATTACGCTCGGTCAGTTTTTCCCGGGGGATTCTCTCCTTCACCGCATCGATCCGCGCATGAAGATCCTCATTTCCATTCTGTTCATGGTGCTGATCTTCACTGCCACCACCGTATGGTCGCTTCTTGCGGCGGCTCTTCTGACCTTTTTGCTTCCGATCGTGGGCGGCATTCCCATGAAGACCGTCTTCAAGGCGATCAAGCCTCTGCGCTGGATCATTCTCATTATGCTCGTTCTCTTTATCTGCAACGGAAAAGGGGCAGAGGGGGATCCGCTGTTCGCGCCGCTTTTCCAGTGGAGATTCATCTATATCTCGTGGGGCGGCATCATCAAGGCGGTCTGTGTGTCGCTTCGCATCGTGATCCTGGTGGTCTCGATCTCAGTCATCCTCTCCTATACCACATCGCCCATTGCGCTTGCCGATGCGATCGAGGAATTGCTTTCGCCGCTGAAAAAGATCAAGGTGCCCGTACACGAGTTTGCCATGATGATCACGATCGCCATGCGCTTTATCCCGATCCTGCTCGAGGAGACCGACAAGATCACCTCGGCGCAGGCGTCAAGAGGCGCGGATTTCTCATCAGGCTCGCTGATCCGCCGCGCCAAAGCGCTTATTCCCGTCTTTATTCCGCTTTTCGTCTCCTCGGTGCGCCACGCAGACAATCTTGCCACGGCGATGGAGTGCCGTCTTTACAGAGGCGGTGAGGGGCGCACGCGCATGAAGCGCCTGCGTTATACGGCACTTGACTTTGCAGCCTACGCCGTGATGGCGGCACTTCTTGTGGGTGTCTGTCTTCTAAGGCTTTTCGTCGGCGGTTTTGCCTACGCTTGATTTTGTATCGGAGTCTTCCTTCGTCAAGGAGTCCATTTATGAAACTTTTACTTGAGATCGCTTACGTCGGCTCTGCCTACTGCGGCTTTCAGGTGCAGGAAAATGCGCCGAGCGTGCAAAAGACGCTACAGGACGCGCTTGAAATGCTCTTTGCTGTGCCGCTTGCCGTATCGGGCTGCAGTCGCACCGATAGCGGCGTACACGCCAAACAGTTTTTCTGCACGGCTGAGGGCGCAATTCCCGAACGCTTTCCGCTTGAAAAGCTGCCGATCGCCTCGCAAGGCTTTTTGCCGAAGGATATCGCCGTTCTCTCGGCAAAGGAGGTGCCTGCCTCCTTCCATGTCCGGTACGACGTGCAATATAAGGAATACGAATATCTCATTCTCAATACGCGCGAGAGCGATCCCTTTATGACGGGGCGCGCCTATCATTACGCGCGGCCGCTTGACGCCTCACTTCTGGATCGTGCCGCCTCCCTCTTCGTCGGCAAGCACGACTTTGCCGCCTTCATGTCGGCGGGCTCCAAGATCGTAGACACTGAGCGTACGATCAAGTATTTCACCGTTGAGCGCGAGGGCAGACTCGTGAAAATGCGCGTTGCCGCCGACGGCTTTCTGTACAACATGGTGCGCATTCTCTGCGGCACGCTGATCGCGGTCGCGGAAGGAAGGATCGCCGTTGGGGATATCCCCGCAATCATCGAGTCGGGAGACCGAAAACGGGCAGGCATGACGCTGCCGCCCGAAGGACTCTATCTGTCCAAGGTCGTGTATTGATGCCTTGCGATCAACAGAGCGAGGGGCAAGCGCCAATTAACGCGTATCTGCGCGAAAAAGGAGGAAAACGGCATGAAAAACGAAAGCGTGATCACGCATTACGGGTATCACCGTACCGCTAATCGGCTGAAGGTCGCGCGCTACCTTGTGCTGGCTTTTTTCCTTCTCTTTGCCATTCTTCTCTTTCTCGTTTTCAGACAGGATATGACGCTGAATCACCTGCGCTACCTTTTGCGTAACGTCGACTTAACGCCGAGCAGCAAGCTTTCCTCGGGAGATACAGTCTATTACGACGGCGAAGCAGACAGCAGGTTCGGCTTCGTGGCGGGCGGTCTTGCCTGCCTGACAGACACAAGAGTGTTCGTCACCGATCGCTCGTCGGGCACGACCTTCTCGGATTACCATGGCTTCACATCTCCCCGTGCGGTCTTTTCGGATAGCTATATGGCGGTTTATGACAGAAGCGGCTCAACGCTCTATCTCTACAACGCCTTCGCAAGGCTGGAGAGCTTTACCTTCGACGGCACGGTGCTGACGGCATCGGTGGCTGACGACGGCACGCTTGCCGTTGCCGTTTCGGAAGACGACGGCTATTATACGGCTGTCTACGTCTACAACAGCCGTTTTGAAGAGGTAAACAAGCTTTCAAAGTACAAATACGTCACCTCGCTTTCTCTTTCGGATAATGGCAAATACCTTGCTGTGGGCAGTCTTTTTGCTGCCAAGAACGGCTATCTTTCGAGCGAGCTTCTTTATATGAAGGTCGGCGAGAAACAGGCAATTGTCACGCACACGCTGGATGCGGAGTCACTTTTTCAGGTCTCGTTTGCCGAAAACGGCAGGATCTCGCTTTTGACAGACCGCGCACTTCACATCTATAATGAAGACGGCGTGTTTCTGAAAACGGTGGCATACGGCGATGACACGCCCATAAAGAGCTGTCTTGGCGAAGAAGGCGTGCTTCTTCTCTCGTCGGGGGCTGACGGCAGAAAAGACGAGCTCGCGCTTTACGGAACGGACGGCAGTCTGCTTATAAAAACGCCTCTTGACGGCGTTTGTCTGGATATCGCTGAGGCAAACGGCGTTTTCTGGCTGCTACTCGATAACGGCAGTCTTCTCGCTTTTGACAAAAACGGCGCGCTGCTGAAGGAAGGGTCTGTCAGCAGCTCAGGCGGCAGCCTCGTGTCGGATGAAAAGGACGTTTATTACGCCACCTCCTCTTTTGCAACGCGACTTTCCCTCGAAGAACAAGAGGAAGAATAAGGTGATTTATACAATTTCGGGAAAATAACGCGCCGCGTTAACATATGCGTCGCATTCGGGTATTATAATAAAGTGTTATAATAGACGAAGCCGTTTTTTCTTGCGCGGCTTATTCCGCAAGGATCTGCCGCCGGTCGGCAAAGGAGTATCTATGAGTTTTGTAATTGACGGTATTTTAGTTACCGTAATGATCTTTTGCGTAATCTTTTACAGCAAAAAAGGTTTTGTCGCCTCGCTTGTCGGCTTTGTTCGCTTCTGGCTCGCGGCGGGACTCGCCATCTGGCTTTCGGGGCCTGTGGCGAACAAACTGCAGCCTGTCGTCGAGGCAAAGCTGGGCATTTCTCAGAACGAAGGCTTCTTCTCGGTGATCGTCGAGCGTATCGTCTCATCGGGATATCTTTCGCGCGTGCTTGCCTTTGCGCTGATTTTCGTTGCCGCTCTTATCGCGGTGAAGCTGCTGGAGCTTCTTCTGAAGCTGCTCGTTAAGCTCCCTGTCGTGTCCTTCTTCAACAAAACGCTGGGCGCCGTTATGGGCATTGCTATCGGGCTTTTCTGGCTTCAGGTGCTGTCGCTCGTCTTCATGATGCTTGCCGAATATCTCTCAGGCAGTGTGTCGTGGATCACGCACGATGCGTTCGATAACACCTACCTTGCCAAATTTATCTACGACAATAATCTCTTCCGCTATCTGTTTGAGCGCTTGACGTCAGGCATCAAGGGCGGAGCATAAGGGAAAGGATACAGCAATACTATGGAAATGTGTACAAGATGCAAAAAGCGCGTCGCAGTGGTCTTCATTACCCGCATTGAAGGCGACCGTACCTATAATGAAGGGATCTGCATGAAGTGTGCCAAGGAGCTTGGCATCAAGCCGGTCAGCGACGTTCTCGAAAAAATGGGGCTCTCGGACGACGATATCGAGCGCATGGAGGACGAAATGGACGGCATCATGAATCTTCCCGAGCAATCGGGGGATGATGTCTCTGCCGACGACGATATGGGTAAAACGCCTCCGGTTGATTTTCGCCGTCTCTTCGGCCCTTTGATGGGGCTTGGTAACAGTCAGGGCGGGGCAAGATCCCCCGAGGGTGAAGCGAAGGCGCCGAATTCCAAAAATCAAAAGCAAAAAGGCGAAAAGGGCAATATGCACAAGAAGTTCCTTTCGCAGTACTGCAGCGATATCACCGCCAAGGCGCGTGAGGGGAAGCTGGACGGCATTGTGGGCAGAGAGCGCGAGCTTGAACGCATGATGCAGATCCTCTGCCGCCGCCAGAAAAACAATCCCTGCCTCATCGGTGAGCCCGGCGTCGGAAAGACCGCGATCGCCGAGGCGCTTGCACAGCATATCGTGGAGGGACGAGTGCCCTATAAGCTTGCCAACAAGGAGGTGCATCTGCTTGACCTCACCGCACTTGTGGCAGGCACGCAGTTCCGAGGACAGTTTGAGACGCGCATGAAGGGCTTGATCGAAGAGGTCAAGATGCTTGGCAATATCATTCTTGTGATCGACGAGGTGCATTCCATTGTTGGCGCGGGTGATTCCGAGGGCAGTATGAACGCCGCCAATATTCTGAAGCCTGCACTTTCGCGCGGTGAGATCCAGGTGATCGGCGCAACGACGCTTGCCGAATATCGCAAATACATTGAGAAGGATTCCGCGCTCGAAAGGCGTTTTCAGCCGATCGTGGTGGAGGAATCCTCGGTTGCCGATACCATCGCGATCCTCAAGGGCATCAAGGGCTATTACGAACAGTTCCACGGCATCAAGATCCCCGATGCGACCGTAGAGCGTGCCGTTATTCTTTCCGAACGGTATATCA
>CAZYFC010000086.1:0-566 GCA_964646715.1 uncultured Lachnospiraceae bacterium | reverse complement strand
ATATCACCGACCGTTTTCTGCCCGACAAGGCGATAGACCTGCTTGACGAGGCGGCGGCGCATCTTGCGCTCCACTCGGAGGTCATCAGCCAAGCCGAGAAAAGCGGCGAGCTTCTGAAGGCTCTTCGCACCGAACGCGAGCAGCTTGAAAACAAAGAGCCCAAGAACGACGAGGAGCGTAATGAGAAGTACCGTGCCATCGCAGAATGCCGTTCGCGTGAGCTTGCCGCCGAGCAGACGCATACGATGGCGCTTGCCGAAAGAGAAAAGCTTGCGCTGTCGGTGTCCGATCTTGCCGAGGTCATCGAGGTCTGGACGGGTATTCCCGCAAGCAACATCAACGAAAACGAATTTCTGAAGATCGATAAGCTGAAGGAGCGCCTTTCGGCGCGTATTATCGGTCAGGACGCGGCGGTGGATGCCGTCGTTCGCGCCATCAAGCGCAACCGCGCGGGCGTTTCCTACAAGCGAAAGCCCGTCTCCTTTATTTTCGCAGGTCCGACCGGTGTTGGCAAAACAGAGCTTGTCAAAACGCTTGCCGCCGATCTCTTTGACAGTCCCGAAACG
>CAZYFC010000085.1:0-6907 GCA_964646715.1 uncultured Lachnospiraceae bacterium | reverse complement strand
CATCGGCACCTTAACGCAGGAGCTTTGCCGCAAAGCGAAGAAGGTCGTCGCCATCGAGATCGACCGCACCCTTTTGCCGATTCTTGACCAAACGCTTGCCGGATTTGACAACGTCACGGTGATTGAAGGCGACGTGATGAAGGTAGACCTCGCCGCCCTCGTCAAGGAGCAGTTTTCCGACTGCGCAAAGATCGCCGTCTGTGCCAATCTTCCCTACTATATCACCTCGCCCGTCATTATGAAGCTGCTTGAATCGAAGCTCCCTTTCCGGTCGGTCACCGTCATGGTGCAAAAGGAGGTGGCAGTGCGCCTTGCCGCCCCTGCCGGACACGAGACCTACGGCGCTCTCACCGCAGCAGTCTCCTACTACGCCTCGGTGAAAAAGCTCTTCGACGTGCCTGCAGGCTGTTTTATGCCGAAGCCCAAGGTCGATTCAGCCGTCGTAAAGCTCTCGCTCTACGAAACGCCGCCGGTTGATTGTAACGAAGAGACGCTTTTCAAGGTCATCCGAGGAGCATTTGCCCAAAGACGCAAAACCCTCGTCAATTCCCTCTCGACCGTTCTCGGCCATATTCCGAAAGCCTCCCTTGCCGAGATCATCCTTTCCTGCGGCTACCCCGAGACCGTTCGCGGTGAGACCGTCGACCTCGAAGGCTTTGCAAAAATTGCAAACGCCATCGACAGATACCGCTGACCGTACAGCGTATAAAAAAGCTCCTTCGCACTCGGAGGGGCTTCTGACTGAAGACAATATTGTACAAATCGACAAGGGCGGTCAAGCACGGAAGTGCTTAACCGCCCTGAATTGATTTATCCGACTTTCTCAATTCTATCATATGAGGAAGACCGTTGTCGTTTTTTCACTTTTTCGCCCTTATGACATCATACTGTCTCCTGAACTGCAAAAAAACAAAGCCTCTTTCGAGACTTTGTCTTCTATCGTTTGGTTTATTTGTCTTTGTTCTTCTTTTTAAGGAAGAAGTTCATACCGACGATCGAGCCGATAATGACGAGCATCACGACCAGGATGCCGAGCATACCCTCACCCATATAGCGAAGATTGTAAATAAACTCCATCGGTTTGATCTCAAAGGCGGCACCGAGAACAGGAAGCACCATGACTTGACTCCTTTCTTACATAAAGAAGTTGAGGATCAGACCGCCCGCAATAACCGACGCGATCTGTCCCGAGACATTGACACCGATCGAATGCATGAGCAAGAAGTTCTGAGGATCCTCCTCAAGACCCATCTTATGCACCACGCGTCCCGACATTGGGAAAGCGGAAATACCCGCCGCACCGATCATGGGATTGATCTTCTCCTTCGAGAAGAGGTTGAGCAACTTGGCAAACAGCACGCCGCCCGCCGTATCGAAGATAAAGGCAAAGAGACCGAGGAGAAGAATAAGGACCGTATCGAATCTCAAGAATTTTTCCGCCTGCATCTGAGAAGCAATGGTGATGCCGAGTAAGATCGTAACCAGATTTGCCAGCACCTTCTGTGCGGTTTCGGAGAGATTGTCCAGAACGCCGCACTCACGAATCAGATTGCCGAACATCAAAAAGCCGACGAGGCCGACCGACGCGGGAGCGGCGATCCCTGCCACGATGGTAACGAAGATCGGAAACACGATCCTCGTGGTTTTTGAGATATTGGCAGGCTTGTAGGGCATGCGGATCATGCGCTCCTTCTTGGTGGTGAGGAGCTTGATAACGGGAGGCTGAATGATCGGTACGAGCGCCATGTAGGAATAGGCGGCCACCATGATCGCCCCGAGATATTGGCTGTCCAGCTTCATGGCAACAGAAATGGCGGTCGGGCCGTCTGCCGCGCCGATAATGGCAATGGAGGCGGCATCCTTGATGTCGAAGAACATAGACGCAACGCAGAGGGTAAAGAAAATACCGAACTGCGCGGCGGCACCGAAGAGCATCAACTTGGGATTGGAGAGGATCGGACCGAAATCAATCATCGCGCCGATACCGATAAAGAGAAGCAGAGGGAAAAGCTCGTTGGCAATACCTGCATCGAACAGCACCGAAAGAGGACCTTCTGTCTCAACGCCGTTGATCATCTGCGTGATCGCACCCGACATAGGCAGATTGACCATGATCGTACCGAAGCCAAGAGGCAACAGCAGCGTAGGCTCCATCTCCTTGCGGATGGCGAGGAAGATAAGCAGTGCGCCGATCAGCCACATGACGACGTATTTCAACCACTCTTCGGGTGTCGTGTTAACAAAGCTTTCATACAGAGATTCAAGAAACCTGGAGTTGCCCGCCGTCAGAAAGGCGTTCCCGAAAGATTGTAAAAGCATACGTTTCTCCATTCATGTATTTTTCAAAATGTGCTGTTCAATCCTGATACATTGTACCATAAAAAATCAGACAATGCAACGACTTTTTTCATTTTTTGCAAAAAATAGCTTTTTGGCATGCCGAGTGCTCCAATGAAGAAGCGCGGAGGCATTCTCCGCGCTTCTTGGGGGCTTTGACTAGCTCAAATTACTCTTCGACCTTTTCGAGTTTAATCGTGTCGCGAGCGAAGGAGCACTCAATGGTGTCTTCTTCTGCGTTATAGACGAGACCGCTGGGCATCGACTCGGTGTCCTCTTCATCCTCATATGTAATCAGGATCTCACCGTTTTCACCCATCTCAAAGGTGCCTGTAGCGGAGACGGAGACGATAAACTTTGCGGTAACGGTAACGGTGTTGCCCTCAAACTCAAGGGTAAGAGCACTAAGGCGTTCCTCATAACCGTACTTGCCGCTGGGCTTCTTCGTGCAGGATGTCAGCGAGAAGATCATGACAAGAACAAGTGTGGCTGCGAGAACTGCGGAAAGAACTTTTTTCATGGTCGTTTTCCTTTCATAAACAAAAATGAGTCTATTGTTGCCAAGAGCAACCATATCCTTTGATATTGTAGCACATAAAAAAGAAAATGTCAACGAGAAGAGGGGTCTATCTTAAAAAATAAACCGAAAACGAAAAAGGACGCTATGTGACAAAAAGCGTCCTTTTATGATCAAACGATCTCGTTCTGCTTGGCAACGAGGGAATCAGCGGCGTAGAGCCTACGCAGCTTCGGCTTCTCGATCTTGCCTGTGGGATTACGGGGAATCTCGGCAAAAAAGATCTTACGCGGGCGTTTGTAACGCGGCATGCCCATACAGAATCGATTCACTTCCTCTTCGCTCAGCGTACGGCCCGACTTGATCTCAATGATCGCTGCAGCGATCTCACCGAGACGGCTGTCGGCAAGGCCGATCACGGCAACGTCCTTGACCGCGTCGTGACGGCGGATAAAGTTCTCGATCTCCACGGGATAGAGGTTTTCACCGCCCGTAATGATCACGTCCTTTTTTCGGTCAACAAGGTAGATAAAGCCCTCTTCGTCAGTCTCCGCCATGTCGCCCGTGAGAAGCCAACCGTCTCTCAGAACCGCGGCGGTTGCTTTTTCATCCTTATAATACTCGACCATCACCCCATCCCCTTTCACGGCAAGCTCGCCCACCTTATGGGACGCAACGGGGTTACCGGCGTCGTCAACGATCTTGGTCTGCCAGCCGTAGCCCGCTTTGCCTATCGAGCCGACCTTGTGGGTGTTTTCAATACCAAGATGCACGCAACCAGGGCCGATAGACTCTGAAAGGCCGTAGTTTGTGTCATAATCGTGCTGAGGGAACACACCCTTCCAGCGCTTGATCAGCGAGGGCGGCACGGGCTGTGCGCCGACGTGCATCAACCGCCATGCAGAAAGCTCGAAGTCCTCCAGCGCGTAGTCACCGCGCTCAAGCGCATCGAGAATGTCCTGCACCCACGGCACGAGAAGCCAGACGATCGAGCATTTTTCATCCGACACGGTGCGCAGGATCTGCTCGGGGTGCGTACCCTTGAGCAGGACTGCCTTTCCGCCCACCTTCAGCGAGCCAAACCAGTGCATCTTCGCACCGGTATGATAAAGCGGCGGAATGCACAGGAAGACGTCGTCGTGCGTCTGACTGTGATGCGCCTGCTCAACGTCTGCGGCATGCATCAGCGCGCGGTGCCTGTGCAGGATCGCCTTGGGAAAGCCTGTCGTACCGGAGGAGAAATAGATCGCACCGAAATCATCGTCAGTCACTGTGATATCGGGCGCGTGCGAGGAGCAGTAGCCCGTCAGCTTGGTATAGCTCTCGGCAAAGGAGGGGCAGTCGTCACCGACGTAGAATAGCGTTTTAACCTTCGGGATAGTGTAGCAGATCTCCTCAACACGGCCGGTAAAGGCAGGTCCGAACACAAGCACCGAGGCATCCGAAAGATCAAGACAGTAGCGGATCTCTTCGGAGGAATAACGATAGTTCAGCGGCACGGCAAGCGCGCCCGTTTTCAGAACACCGAAGTAGACGGGAAGCCACTCAAGACCGTTCATGAGAAGAATGGCGACCTTATCCCCCTTGCCAACGCCTCTTGTGAGAAGCAGATTGGCAAAGCGATTCGCCTTCTTATTGAACTCTCCCCAGGTGATCTCGTGTCGGTAATCGTCGTTAGGATTGGGCTCGATCAAGGAGTATTCACGCCAGGTGCGAAACTGACGGCGGTCAAGCTCGGGGTTGATCTCCACAAGCGCGATCTCGTCCTTGTACGCCTTGGCGTTATAGGTAAGTAAATCAGTAATCGGCATGGCTGTTTCCTTCTTGCTATTTATCAGAATACGAAAAAACAATATAACGAGATTATACGCATTTTTTCGTCATTTGTCAAGTCTTTTCCCGATTATTTCATAGTAGCAGGTATGAAATACCGACTCGTTTTACCGAAAGCCAGAGCCTCTGCTTGTCGTCTGTAAAGGGAATTCGGAGAAGCCTCATGTCAGCGATCCGCGATACTCCTTCGGCGTTATGCCGAACTCTTTCTTAAAGAGCTTGGAAAAATACTGCACGTCCATAATGCCGCAGTGCTGTGCAACAGTCTGTACCTGAAGAGATGTGGTGGAGAGAAGATGAGCGGCGTGACTCATGCGCTTTCCGCGAATATACGCCGAAACTGTCTTGCCGGTCTCTTTTCTAAAGACGGTGGAAAGTGTGGAAGACGTGACCAAGGTCACCGTCTACTCCAATCAGCCCGAGGTCGAGCTCTTCGTCAACGGCGAAAGCCTCGGCAAGAAAACGGCTCCCGACCATTTCTTCTGCTTTGACCTACCCAACGCAGGCGATGCCGATAAAAAGAAAAACCGCACCGCCGAAAAGGAGTTGCCCTTATCGGCGGTGCGGTATTGTTCGTTATTCTCTTCTGAGATCCCATCAAGGCAGGTCGTGACCTGCGGCGAGGTAGAGATCATACCATTCACGGCGCGAAAGCGTGATATCAGCGGCCTTCAGACAGTCTGCAAGGCGTTCGCGGTTGGTCGTGCCGGTCACGGGCATGATATGCGCAGGATGACGGAGTAGCCACGCAATAGCGATCGTATTCTTGCTGACGCCCTGCGCGTCGGCGATCTCCTGCATCTTGGTGTTCAGACGCTCCCATTCAGGATGGTCGACGAAAACACCGCGGAAAAAGCCGAACTGCATGGGCGACCACGCCTGCAGAGTAATGTCGTTGAGGCGGCAGTAATCAAGCAACATGCCGTCACGCTCGGCAGACGCGGGATGATCCTGCATATTGACGTGCGTACCGACCGTGATCATCGGCGCGTGAGCAATACTCATCTGCATCTGATTGGCAACGATGGGCGTGTGCAGATACTTTTCAAGAAGCGCGATCTGCATGGAATTGTGGTTGGAAACACCGAAATGACGCACCTTGCCGCTGTTTCTGAGGTTATCGAAAGCCTCTGCGACCTCTTCCGGCTCGCAGAGCGCGTCGGGACGGTGGAGAAGCAATACGTCGAGATAGTCTGTCTTGAGGCGCGAGAGCGAGCCGTCAACAGAGGCAAGGATATGCTCCTTCGAGAAATCGTAACAGCCCGAACGGATGCCGCATTTCGACTGGAGAATGATCTTCTCGCGTTTATCGTCCGTCATACCGTAAGCAGCGGCAAATTTTCTTTCGCTTCCGCCTCCGCCGTAAATATCGGCGTGGTCAAAGAAATTGGCGCCGTTCTCAAGAGCGAGATCGATGAGCGCGGCGGCATCGCTGTCGGACATGCCGTTGATACGCATACAGCCAACGGCGACGGTGGGGACAAGAAGGCCCGATCTTCCGAGCTTCATAGTTTTCATAATAGTGCTTCCTTTCAAAAAATATAGCGAGATTCAACCTTTACTGTTTTTGAGGTAACGAATAAACTCACAAAGATACATACCGATAAAAGCAATGACAAATAACTGCGCGGCGATATTCAGAACGGCGAAATAGCGCGAGTATGCGCCCGCGATATCAAGAACGCCTTGCACGATCATGCGAAGCGTGTGACTCGTCACGGCAAAGGCAAGCACCGTTGCGGAGTAATGCGAGGGAGGGGGCAAAACGCTTCCGATGAAATGGAAAAGAAGATAGGCGATGGCGGCAAGAAGCGTGGGCAGAAAACAGAAGGTCATGTCGTCTGAGGTCACACCGTGCCCATAATAGGTGTAGACCTGACCGAAAACGAAGACAAAAAGCGCGCACGCAGTGTAGATCAAAAAACAGCGGAAGGTAGGTTTTTTCATAAGGCTCATAGTCTCCCTCCTTACGGCTCATCCGAATACGGAAGACCGCTTACATAGATGATATCGCTGATCCTTCGTTCGCTGTAATCGTCTCTGCCGGGAATATTGATGACCTCACCGTTGAAATACAGTGTGGTTGACGAGCCGCCGTCAAGGTTATAGGCGGTCTCGCAGCCGATCGACTGCATCAGCTCGGCAAGCTCGAGAAGCGAAAGGCCGTCGTCTTCCTCAAGACGGCCCTCCGAGACCACGATCTTATAGTGAAGCCTCTCG
>CAZYFC010000084.1:0-6921 GCA_964646715.1 uncultured Lachnospiraceae bacterium | reverse complement strand
TGATGGCATCCTCACGTGTCGGCGGTCTTTCGGGCGCATTTATTCCCGTATCTGAAGATGCGGGCATGATCGCGGCGGTGGAAAAAGGCGCTCTCACCCTTGAAAAGCTGGAAGCCATGACCGCGGTCTGCTCTGTCGGACTTGATATGATCGCCGTACCCGGCGATATTACGGAGGACGTGATCTGCGGCATCATTGCCGACGAGATTTCTATCGGTGTTGCCAACACCAAGACCACGGCGGTGCGCCTCATTCCCGCCTACGGAAAAACGGTGGGTGACAAGGTGGACTTCGGAGGTCTTCTCGGCTCTGCCCCCATCATGGAGGTCAACCGCTGTTCCCCCGCCGGGCTGATCGCACGCGGCGGTCAGATTCCCGCGCCGATCCACAGTCTCAAGAATTGATGCGTTTATGCGTTAATGCTGCATAGCTTGCATGCATTTTCAGCGAACGACGCAAAATAAAGGGAAAAAACGGGTGTTTTTCTCATAAATTTCTCACAAGGCATGCATATTTTTTAAAAAGCTCTTGACAGAACCGCATTCAGCGTGTACAATGAAGACTGCGATTTCGGTCTCGGTACTTTGATTTGAAAACACTGCTCGCGGTCGTTTGACCTGCGGGGCGTATTTCAAAACGGCGCAGGTTGACCTTTGTTTTCTCGCCAACCGTGCAGAGAGAAGGAGTGAGAGAGGCCGTTCGGACGCAGTCTTTTTGTATTTTATTTTCAGGATAAGAAAGGTAACAAGCTATGAAAAAGATCCTCTCCCTTGCGCTTTGTCTCTGCATGCTTCTTACGCTCGTTTGCGCGTTTGCTTCCTGCGGCGACGACGCCATTATCGTTCACACCAACGCCTTCTTTGCTCCCTTTGAATATTTCGAAGGCACCGAGATCAAGGGTGTTGACGTTGAGATCATGAACAAGGTCGGCGAAAAGCTCGGCAAGAACGTTCGCTTTACGAACGTTGAATTTGCGGCTATCATCGATAACGTGAAGGACGGCGTTGTCTGCGATGCAGGCGCGGCAGGCATCACCATTACCGATGAGAGAAGCGAAAAGGTTGATTTCTCCACCCCCTACTATACCTCCGTGCAGTACGTTATCTTTGCTGCTGACGATGAGACGGTCGCCACCAAGACGGTGAACGGTGTTGAATACATCGTTTGGGAAGCTCTTGCAGGCAAGACCATCGGTACGCAGACCGATACGACCGGCTGGATCTATACAGACGGTGAGATCAACGCCACCGAAGAGAACGACTACGGCTATGCAGGCGTTCTTTACGGCACCGATACCACGCTTATGAACTACGACAACGCGCAGCTTGCCGCTGACAGCATTACGGCTAACCAGATCGATGTCGTGATCATCGACGAGCTTCCCGCTCAGTACATCGTTTCGAAGAATACGACCTTTAAGTGCCTGCCTCTTTATTACTCCGGCGCGACTGACGCAGAGGATGCACCTGTTGAAGAGCAGTACGCTATCTGCGTTACCAAGGGCAACGACGAGCTTCTCAACGCTATCAACGACGTTCTCGCAGAGCTTCTCACAGAGGACGAAAACGGCCTGACCGAGATCGAAAAGATGGTCATGGCGCACATGGGCCTTGGCGAATAAGCCTTACACAATAATTTTCAAAAACTCTCTTGGCCATCCAAGAGAGTTTTTGAAGGTTACGACAACATTCAGGAATCTAAGGATCGGTTATGAAGTTTTTATCTCAGATCATCGAGCTTTTCTCGACTGAAAGATATATGGAGTCGATCTGGAAGGGCCTTGGAACGACGCTTGTCATCTCGGTGGCGGCGGCGCTTCTCGGCCTCGTGATCGGCGTTCTGATCGCGCTCGTCAATATTGCAAGGGATTCTAAGGCGATGAAAATACCGAAGGCGATCTGCAAGGTCTACGTCACCGTGATCCGCGGTACGCCTATGGCGCTTCAGCTGTTTATTATGGCGTACGTGATCTTTGCTATCCGCGGCTTTCCCACGGTCGTCACCGCGATCATTGCCTTCGGGCTTAACTCGGCGGCTTACGTTGCCGAAAATATCCGCGCGGGCATTTTGTCGGTCGATATCGGTCAGACAGAGGCGGGTCGCGCGCTCGGCCTTCCCGGCAAGATCACGATGAGCAAGATCGTGATCCCGCAGGCGATCAAAAATGTGATCCCCGCGATCGGCAACGAGCTGATCGCCCTCATCAAGGAGACCTCTATCGTCAGCATGATCGGTATGTTCGACCTGACGATGGCGGCGAAGATCATCGGTAGCGGCAACAATATGGCAAGCTACATCGTGCCCATGACTGTGGTGGCGATCTTCTATCTCGCCATCGTGTATCTTCTGACCTTCGGTATCAAGCTTATAGAAAAGAGGTTGCGTGCAAGTGATAGACGTTAAGCATCTCTACAAGGATTTTGGCGAGCATCGCGTCCTGCACGACGTCTCCTGGCATATCAAGCCGGGCGAAAAGGTCGCGATCATCGGCCCTTCCGGCAGTGGCAAGTCCACGCTGCTGCGCTGTATCAATCTTCTTGAAGAGCCCACCTTCGGTGAGATCCGCCTGGAAGGTATGCTCCTCGGCAATCCCGGCCCGTATATACATCCCGAGATCCTGCCCCTGTCGCGCACCTTTGAAAAGCTGACCAAAAGCGGTCTTTCGGCAGAAGAGGCGACGGAAAAGATCCTCTCGGAGCGTCTTCTCAAAAAGCGCGAGGGGCGCGCCTTTAATAAAGCCCTTGCCGCCATCAAGAAGGAAGAGGGGATCGATATCAACCTTGCCCGTCGCAATATGGGCATGGTGTTCCAGCACTTTAATCTCTTCAACAATCTGACCATCCTGCAAAACCTAACGCTTGCTCCCGTTCAGCTCGGGCTTGCGAGCAAGGAGGAGGCAGAGGCGAATGCCATACAGCTCCTTGAGCGTATCGGCCTTCCCGACAAAAAGGATGAATATCCCTCCAAGCTGTCGGGCGGTCAGAAGCAACGCGTGGCGATCATCCGCGCCCTTGCCATGAATCCGAAGGTGATGCTCTTTGACGAGCCGACCTCTGCTCTTGACCCCGAAATGGTCGGTGAGGTGCTTTCGCTTATGAAGGAGCTTGCCGACGACGGCATGACGATGATCATCGTCACCCACGAAATGGGCTTCGCCCGTGAGGTGGCGACCCGTGTCGTTTTTATGGACGACGGCAGAATTGCCGAAGAGGGAACGCCCGATGAGATCTTCAATCACCCCAAGAACGAGCGCCTCAAGGACTTTCTTTCCAAGGTGCTGTAAGATAAAACCGTTTTCACATTTTGTGAAAGCGGTTTTTCATTTTTCTTCAAAAGGATTATGCCATGAGATATTGACGAACAAAAAACAATGTGATATAATGTAATATCCATTACTATGGGTAAGTATCGCCCGAAGGAAGGAGGCGCAGAAGGCGTGATCATTTTAGGCATCGATCCGGGGCTTGCCATCGTGGGTTACGGCGTGATCGAATACAGAAACGGCCGCTTTCGCACGCTTGCCTACGGCGCGATCACAACGCCCGCCCACACGGCGGTGGAGAAGCGGCTCAACCTTATCTACCGCGATCTGAACCACATCATTCAGAAGTACAAGCCTGATGAAATGGCGGTTGAGGAGCTTTTTTTTACGAACAACATCACGACCGGTATCTCGGTTGCCGAAGCAAGAGGCGTGATTCTCCTCTGTGCCGAGCAAAACGGTGTCAGTGTCAACGAATATACGCCGCTTCAGGTCAAGCAGTCGGTCGTGGGCTACGGCAAGGCTGAGAAAAAGCAGGTCATTCTCATGGTCGAGACGATCCTGGGTCTTGAGAAAGCGCCCAAGCTCGACGATACCGCCGACGCGCTTGCCATTGCTATCTGTCACGCCCATACGGGAGGCTCACGCCTCAAGGGCTTCTACAATCTCTCTTAACCTTTCGAAAGCGAGGAAGTTTACGTGTTTCATTATTTTAACGGAAAACTCGCCTATTGCGCCCTGAATACCGCCGTGATCGAATGCGGCGGCGTGGGCTATAAGCTGACGGTCAGCGCCACCACCTTTTCCAAGATCGCGGGACATGTTGACGAAACGGTCAAGCTCTTCAGCTATCTTGCCGTGCGCGAGGACGCGGTCGATCTCTTTGGCTTTGCCACCGAGGAGGAGCTTGAAGCCTACAAGCGTCTTATCACGGTGTCAGGCGTCGGCCCGAAGGCGGCGATCGCCATTCTTTCGGTCTTTACACCCGAAAAGCTCGCCACCGCCATTGCCACGGGAGATACGAAGGCCATTGCGCGAGCGCAGGGTATCGGTGCGAAAACGGCGGCAAGAGTGGTGCTTGAGCTGAAGGACAAGTTCAAGCTCTTTGGAGATAGCGGCGCGGATGGCACTGCGGCAAAGGGTGAGGACGGTGTGCTTCCCACGGGCGGAGGCATCGGAGAAGCCACCGAGGTGCTTTCGGTGCTTGGCTTTACCCGTGCGGAGATCGCCTCGGCACTTAAAAACGCAGACCACATGCTTGACAGCGAGGAGCTTGTCAAATACGCCCTGAAGCAGCTTGCAAGCGGCAAGCGATGAAGATGGGCAAATGCGGGTATCCGAATCGGCGATCGGATCGGATGAAGGTCGTTGACTATTCCCAAAACGGAGCAAAAGAAACCGTTCGGGCCTGATCAGGCAAAAGCGGAGTGATCGCCGAAGGAAAGAGTGAAAAAATGAGTAACTTTGAAGAATTTGAACTTGACGGTCGGCTGATGGAGCCGACAGAGACCGAAGAGGACACTGACAACGAATTGTCGCTACGCCCCAAGACCTTATCGGAATATATAGGTCAGGCGAGAGCCAAAGACAATCTTTCGGTCTATATCGAGGCGGCGAGGCAGAGAAAGGACGCCCTTGACCACGTGCTTCTCTACGGCCCTCCCGGTCTCGGTAAGACCACGCTGTCGAATATCATTGCCAACGAGATGAACGTGAATATCCGCGTGACCTCGGGCCCTGCCATTGAAAAGCCGGGAGATCTCGTGGCACTGCTCACCAACCTCGGTGAGCACGACATTCTCTTTATCGATGAGATCCACCGTATGTCCCGCGCGGTTGAAGAGGTGCTTTATCCCGCGATGGAGGACTACGAGATCGATATCATCATCGGCAAAGGCCCTGCGGCGCGTTCCTTCCGCATGAAGCTGCCGAAATTCACGCTGATCGGCGCAACGACGCGCGCAGGTCAGCTTTCCACGCCTTTGCGTGACCGCTTCGGTGTTCTTCTGAAGCTCGAGCTCTATTCACCCGAAGAGCTTTACGAGATCGTCAAGCGCTCGGCAGGTATCATGGGCTACGATATCACGCGCGACGGCGCAATGAAGATCGCCTCCTGCTCGCGCGGTACGCCGCGTATCGCCAACCGCCTGCTCAAGCGCGTGCGTGATTTCGCACAGGTCAAGGGAAGCGGCGTGATCGACGAGACCATTGCCGCCTTCGCACTCGAACAGCTTGAGATCGACCACCTCGGTCTCGACAATATTGACAGACGCATGCTGGAGACGGTCATCAAGCTCTATAACGGCGGCCCCGTCGGTCTTGAGACGCTTGCCGTCACGGTCGGTGAGGAGGCCATCACGATTGAGGACGTCTACGAGCCCTATCTCGTGCGTATCGGCTTTATCGCGCGTACCTCGCGCGGCAGATGCGCCACGAGGCTTGCGTATGACCACCTCGGCATCCGTTTCCCTACGCCGCCTGCAGGCGGCAATGCGGGGCAGACGGGACTCTTCGACGAAGAGAGCTGAGAATCTGACTGAACGAAAAAGGAATCAATCATGTATATTGCCGATAAATGGACAGACTATCAACTGATCGACACCGAGAACGGTAAGAGGCTTGAGTCCTGGGCGGGGCATATTCTTGAGCGCCCCGATCCGCAGGTCATCTGGAAGAACACCGGAACGAGCCGTCTGTGGGGACATGCCGACGCGGTCTACAAGCGCTCGAAATCGGGCGGCGGCGCGTGGAAGCAGTTCAAGAAATTGCCCGAGGAATGGGAGCTTTCCTATGAATCGCTCGGTCTTCGCTTCATCGTGAAGCCGATGGGCTTCAAGCATACCGGTGTGTTTCCCGAGCAGGCGGCAAATTGGGAGTGGTTCTCGCAGCTTATCCGCGAGGCAAAGCGCCCCATCAAGCTGCTCAACCTCTTTGCCTATACCGGAGGTGCGACGGTTGCCGCCGCCAAGGCGGGTGCGGCTGTCTGTCACGTTGATGCCTCCCAGGGCATGAACAGGCAGGCACAGCGCAACGCAAAGCTCTCCGGCCTTGCCGACGCGCCGATCCGCTATATTGCCGACGACTGTGAGAAGTTCGTGCAACGCGAGATCCGCCGCGGCAACAGGTACGATGCGATTATCATGGATCCGCCCTCCTACGGCAGAGGCCCTTCGGGAGAGCTCTGGAAGCTGGAGGACAGTATTTTCGATTTCGTTACGCTCACGGCTGAGCTTCTTTCGGATCAGCCGCTCTTTTTCCTCATCAATTCCTATACCACCGGGCTTTCGCCCTCAACGATGGGCTGTATCCTCTCGCTCGCCGTGCAGAAGAAGCATGGCGGCAGGGTCGAATGCGACGAGGTGGGGCTTCCCATTCGCGAAAACGGTACGGCACTCCCCTGCGGCGCGGCGGCGAGGCTTGTATTCTGAGCGCAATTCTTCCAAAACACCCAATAAGGAACAAGGGGTGATACTATGGCATTTATTGAGATCAACAATTTAACCTATGCCTACGAAAACGACGACAACACGAAGGAAGAGACGCTGAAAGGGCTCTCCTTTTCGGTTGAAAAGGGTGAATTCGTGGCACTGCTCGGTCATAACGGCTCGGGCAAATCGACGCTTGCCAAGCTCCTTGCCTCGGTGCTTGATCTGCAGGGC
>CAZYFC010000083.1:0-6943 GCA_964646715.1 uncultured Lachnospiraceae bacterium | reverse complement strand
GCTGGACAAGATCGTCATCAACGTCGGTGCAGGCGATGCCAAGGAGAACTCCAAGGTAATCGACAGCATCATCGGCGATCTCGCCCTCATCTCCGGCCAGCAGCCGGTTCCCACCTACGCTAAGAAGTCCGTTGCAAACTTCAAGCTCCGTCAGGGCATGAAGATCGGCGTGAAGGTCACCCTCCGCGGTGAGAGAATGTACGAGTTCATCGACAGACTCTTCAACTTCGCTCTCCCCAGAGTCCGTGACTTCAAGGGCATCAACCCCAATGCATTCGACGGCAGAGGTAACTACTCCCTCGGTCTCAAGGAACAGCTTATCTTCCCTGAAATCGAATACGATAAGGTTGAGAAGATCCGTGGTATGGACATCGCGTTCGTTACCACCGCTAACACCGACGAAGAGGCGCGTGAGCTTCTGAAGCTCCTCGGCGCTCCCTTCGCAAACTGATTGAGGAGGAATAAGCAAAATGGCAAAGAAGTCCATGGTCAACAAGCAGCAGAGAGAGCAGAAGTTCTCCACTCGCGAGTATAACAGATGCAAGATCTGCGGTCGTCCCCACGCTTACCTCCGCAAATACGGTATCTGCCGTATCTGCTTCAGAGAACTTGCGTACAAGGGCGAGATCCCCGGCGTAAGAAAAGCTTCTTGGTAAAACAAGACACTCACATCATTTAACAGTAAAAAAATAAACTGCTAAATCTCCATAACCGGACAGGGAACGATGTTCAACCGGCCGGTTGCAAGCCCTCACGAATGGGCAGCAAGAGATTAAACTTGCATAGGAGGATTCAAAATTATGCAAATTTCAGACGTAATCGCAGATATGCTCACACGTATCCGCAACGCTAACAGCGCAAGACACGAAACGGTTGATATTCCTGCTTCCAACATGAAGAAGGCAATTGCCGATATTCTTCTGGAAGAAGGCTATATCAAGGGCTACCAGGTCAACGAAGACGGTAAGCAGGGTGTGATCCGTATCACGCTCAAGTACATCGGCAAGAAGCAGGTTATTCAGGGCCTCAGAAGAGTTTCTAAGCCCGGTCTGCGTATCTATTCCGGTTGCGAAGACATGCCCAAGGTCATGAACGGCCTCGGTATCGCCATCGTTTCCACATCCAAGGGCATCATGACCGACAAGAAGGCTCGTAAAGAGAACGTCGGCGGCGAAATCCTTGCGTTCATTTGGTAAGAAGGAGGAATAACGTAATGTCTAGAATTGGTAGAAAAGTTATCGTTGTTCCCGCGGGCGTTGAAGTCAACGTCGGTGCTGACAACTTCGTTACCGTAAAGGGACCCAAGGGTACGCTTACCCAGCAGCTCAGCCCCGCTATGACCATCGCGCAGAGCGGCAACGAGATCACCGTTACCCGTCCTAACGACGAAAAGGAAAACAGATCGCTTCACGGTCTCACGCGCACCCTGCTTAACAACATGGTCGTCGGTGTTACCGAAGGCTACTCCAAGACCCTCGAGATCGTCGGTGTCGGTTACAGAGCCAATAAGCAGGGCACGACCCTGACCCTCAACCTCGGTTATTCCCACCCCGTGACCTTCACTGAAGGCGACGGTATTACCTTTGCTTGCCCCAACGATACCACCGTCGTGGTTTCGGGTATTGACAAGCAAAAGGTCGGTCAGATCGCAGCAGAAGTCAGAGGTAAGAGACCTCCCGAACCCTACAAGGGTAAGGGCGTCAAGTACCAGGGCGAGCGCATCCGCCGTAAGGCCGGTAAGACCGGTAAGAAATAAGAAAGGGGATAAGACGAAATGGTTACTAAAAGAGATTCCAATATTCAGCGTAAAAAGAGACACACGAGAGTCAGATCCAAAATCTCCGGTACGCCCGAACGTCCCCGTCTCTGCGTTTATCGCTCCAATGCGCATATCTCTGCGCAGATCATTGACGATACGACCGGTATCACCCTCGTTGCCGCTTCTTCCTACGAAAAGGATTTCGGCACGATCGGCAGCAACAAGACCGCTGCCAAGAAAGTGGGCGAGATCATTGCCGTAAGAGCTAAGGAGAAGGGCATTGAGGTCGTTGTATTTGACCGTGGCGGATACCTCTATCACGGACGTGTTCTTGAGCTTGCCGAAGGCGCTCGTGCCGGCGGCCTCAAGTTCTGAGAAAGGGTAAGGAGAGTAATATGGCTATTAAAAACATAGACGCATCTACGCTTGATCTTCAGGAAAAGCGCGTTGCTATTAAGAGAGTATCCAAAACCGTTAAGGGTGGTCGTGTCGGCTCCTTTGCAGCCATCATGGTTGTGGGCGACGGCAACGGTCACGTCGGTTACGGTCTCGGCAAGGCTTCCGAAACGCCCGAAGCGATCCGCAAGGGTATTGAGGATGCCAAGAAAAACATGATCACCGTGTCCCTCAAGGGCAATACCATCCCTCACGAGGTTATCGGTGAATTCGGTGCAGGCAAGGTTATGCTGAAGCCCGCTCCTGAAGGTACCGGTATCATCGCCGGCGGTACTGTGAGAGCAGTACTTGAGATGGCAGGTATCAAGAACATCAGAGCAAAGTGCCTTCGTTCTTCCAACCCCACGAATGTTGTTAAGGCAACATTTGAGGGTCTGAAGCAGCTCCGTACTGCTGAGGAAGTTGCTGCTATGCGCGGCAAGAATGTCGGCGAGATCTAAGGAGGAAATCGAATCATGGTAAAAGTTACGCTTGTAAAGAGCCTGATCGGTCAGCTTCCCAACACCAAGGCTACCGCCGCTTCGCTCGCACTGAAGAAAATCGGGGACTTCAAGGTCCTCCCCAACACACCTGCAACTGCGGGAAAGATCAAAGTTCTTTCTCATCTTGTTAAGGTGGAAGAAGTCGCTGAATAAGCGCACAAAATCATAAAGGAGGAATAAATATGAAGCTCCACGAACTTTCTCCCGCTGAAGGTTCTGCCAAGGCCGCATGGCGCAAGGGCAGAGGCCCCGGTTCGGGTAACGGCAAGACTGCCGGTAAGGGACACAAAGGTCAGAATGCTCGTTCGGGCGGCGGTGTTCGCATCGGGTTTGAAGGCGGTCAGTTCCCGCTTTACAGACAGCTCCCGAAGAGAGGTTTCAAAAATAAGTTCGCGACTGTTTACACCATCGTCAATGTCGAAGCGCTTAACGCCTTCGAGGACGGCGCTGTCGTAGACACCGAAGCTCTCATCGCTGCAGGCCTCGTTAAGAAGGTCGTTGACGGCGTGAAGGTTCTCGGTCGCGGCGAGATCACCAAGAAATTAACCGTTAAGGCCACGATCTTCTCGGCATCCGCTAAGGAAAAGATTGAAGCTGCAGGCGGTCAGATCGAGGTGATCTGATGAAAGCGGCACTTCAAAAAATCAGAAATATCTGGGCAGCCGTCGATATCAGAAAGAAAATTTTATTCACCGCACTGATCTTGCTTATCTACAGGATCGGTTGTGCAATCCCCGTTCCGTACGTTTCACCCGATATCGTCAACTCCTTTGACGCAATGTACGGTACGACGATCTTCTCCTACATGAACGTCCTGTCGGGCGGTGCGCTCAGCCAGGCTACGTTCTTTGCTCTCGGTATCAGCCCGTACATCACGGCGCAGATCGTTACACAGCTTTTGACTGTGGCGATCCCCAAATGGCAGGAGATGTCTAAGGACGAAGACGGTAAGAAGTGGCTTGAGGGCTTTACGAGAATCCTTACGGTCATTCTCGCGATCGTTACCTCGCTTGCTTATTACTTCATCCTCAAAAACAACAGTTGGCTCATCAAGACCGACAGAGATTGGGTACAGGCACTCGTTATCATTTCTGTCTTCACCGCCGGTGCTTCGCTCATCATGTGGCTTGGTGAAAAGATCAACGAGCACGGTATCGGTAACGGTATCTCGATGATCCTCTTTGCTAACATTCTTGCTTCGCTCCCCAGCTTTGCAGGAAGCATCATTAACCTCTTCGAGCAGGGCTCGACCACCAGCGCGGCAAACATCCGCTATATGGTTCTCGGCATCGTTTTCGGCGTTCTTGCGATTATTGTAGCAATTCTCATGGTCTACTTCGTTGTCAAGATCACCAACAGCGAACGTCGTATTCCGGTTCAGTATGCGAAGAGAGTTGTTGGCAGAAAGATGTATGGTGGACAGAATTCCAATCTTCCCATCAAGCTGAATATGACCGGCGTTATGCCTATCATCTTCGCTTCTTCTATCGTGTCTCTTCCTGCGACCATCTCGGCTCTTGCAGGCAAAGCAAATGCTGAAGAAGGCTTCTGGTATTGGGTAAATGAGCTGTTCGGTCAAACCTCTCTGCTCTATGTCCTCGCTTTCGTAGGACTTATCATTGCATTCTCTTACTTCTATATCCTGATTTCCTTTGACCCCGTTGAGGTCTCCAACAATCTGAAGTCCAACGGTGGCTCGGTTCCCGGTATTCGTCCCGGCGAACCCACTGCGAACTATATCAGCAAGATCCTGAAGAGAATCACCTTCCTGGGCGCGATCTTCCTTGCGATCGTTGCAGGCGTGCCGCTTCTTGTGACCTGCCTTGCATCCATCTTCAGTAATTTCGATGCTACGACGACCTTCTTCGGTTCGGGCGTTCTCACCGCTCTTCAGTCTCTGACTTTCGGCGGATCGTCGCTCCTGATCCTCATCAGCGTAGCACTCGAAACCTACCGTGCGATCGAAGCGCAGATGTCCATGCGTCACTACAAAGGATTTTTGCAGTAAGCTCAATCCCTGACACACCGGATCTTCTCCGGTGTGTCGGATGGGCTTGCGGAGTTCAACCACTTATGAGGTATCAATGAAAATTATGTTTTTAGGCGCACCCGGTGCCGGTAAGGGCACTCAGGCTGAGCACACAAGTGCTCGTCTCGGTATCCCTGCTATCTCTACCGGTGCGATCATTAGAGAAGCAATTAAAAATCAGACGGCTATGGGCCTTGCTGCAAAGGCTTATACCGAAAAGGGCGCTCTCGTTCCCGATGAAGTCGTGATCGGTATCATCAAGGAAAGGCTCGAAATGGATGACTGCAAAAACGGTTACATCCTCGATGGTTTCCCTCGCACGGTTGTGCAGGCTGAGGCACTCGATCAGATGGGAATCGAAATGGATGCCGTTGTCTCGATCGAGGTTCCGGATGAGGCGATCGTTTCCAGAATGGGAGGACGCAGAGTGTGTCCCGTATGCGGCGCGACCTATCACGTTGATTACAAGCCCTCCAAGGATGGTGTTCACTGTGATAACGATGGCGCCGAGATCACCCTGAGACGCGACGACTCCCCTGAAGTCGTTTCTGACAGACTCAAGGTGTACCACGAACAGACAGAGCCCCTTAAGGACTATTATGCGTCCAAAGGTAGAATGAAGATCGTCGTTGGTCAGGATAAGGTAGAGGATACCACCAAGCTCACCGACGAAGCGATCGATTCTATGAAGAAATAATGATACAGCTCAAGAATAAGTCTCAGATAGCAATTATGCGCGAGGCTGGCAGAATCACAGGCGAGGCACTTGCCCTTGCCAGAGAGGCTGTCAAACCGGGTATTACCACGAAGCAGATCGACGATCTTATCAGACGTCACATCGAGCGAAGCGGAGCAAGACCCTCTTTCCTCGGATACGGCGGATTTCCTGCAAGCGCCTGCATCAGCGTAAACGATCAGGTCATCCACGGAATTCCTTCGTCCAAGGTGATTCTCAAGGAAGGCGATATCGTCAAGGTTGACGTTGGCGCGTTCTACAAAGGATTCCACGGCGACTCGGCAAAGACCTTTGCCGTAGGAAAGATCTCGGAGGATGCCGCACGGTTAATTGATATCACGGAAAAATGCTTCTGGGCAGGCGTCGGTCAGGTCAAATCCGACGCACGCATCGGCGACATCGGCCACGCGGTCGAGACGCTTGCAACTGCAGCAGGATACAGTGTTGTACGGCGCTATGTCGGACATGGCGTGGGACAGAATCTTCATGAATCGCCCGATGTTCCCAACTATGGAACTCCGGGACGCGGTGCACGAATTTGCAACGGAATGACCGTTGCAATCGAGCCCATGATTTGCATTGGAAGCGGGGAAGTCATTGAACTGCCCGACGGATGGACGGTGGTTACAGCGGATCATACGCTGTCTGCACACTATGAACATACCGTAGCTCTCACCGAAAACGGTGTAGAGATTCTGACCCAAGTGGATTGAGACACACACAACATGTTTTAAGGAGGAATCATTATGCCTAAGGATGACGTCATTGAGTTTGAAGGCGTAGTCGTTGAGTCTTTGCCTAATGCTCAAT
Organism: uncultured Lachnospiraceae bacterium; assembly: GCA_964646715.1. GTDB lineage: Bacteria > Bacillota > Clostridia > Oscillospirales > CAG-272 > RGIG1993. Next base: position 671 of record CAZYFC010000083.1, on the reverse strand, counting down.
TTAAGGTTAAGCTCCCGAATGGGCACATCATCATCGCCCACCTCTCGGGAAAGCTCAGAATGAATTATATTTGGATTCTGCCCGGTGATAAGGTAACCGTCGAGGTTTCGATCTACGATCCGACGAAGGGCCGTATTACATGGCGTTCCAAGCAGTAACATCAGACCGATGTTCTGTTCAATCGCGAATTAATGCTGAACAGCAAAAGTTCCAAAGAAAGGCTTGGTGCTTAAAATGAAAGTTAAACCTTCTGTAAAGAAGATATGCGACAAGTGCAAGATCATTAAGAGAAAAGGCAGAGTAATGGTCATTTGCGAAAACCCCAAACACAAACAGAGACAGGGTTAATTAACTAAAAGAGGTGAATAAAGAATGGCTCGTATAGCAGGTGTAGATATTCCGAATAACAAGAGAATCGAAATCGCGCTTACCTATATCTACGGTATTGGCAGAAAGAGCGCCAACGATATCCTTGCCGCTACCGGAATCAATCCCGATACACGCGCAAAAGATCTGACCGACGATGAGACCGCAAGACTCCGTGAAGAGATCGAAAACAACTATCAGGTTGAAGGTGATCTCCGTCGTGAAGTTGCGCTCAACATTAAGAGAATGGTCGAAATCAACTGCTACCGCGGTATCAGACACAGAAAAGGTCTGCCCGTAAGAGG
>CAZYFC010000082.1:2035-7157 GCA_964646715.1 uncultured Lachnospiraceae bacterium | reverse complement strand
GCAATATACCGTTCCCTGCCCGATGATCCGATTGTCAGTAATCAGGGAGCGATGCCAAGCATGTCAGCTATCGCTGAGCCTTATTTCCTTCATCGTTTGAAGAAAGAATCAAACGTCGGGAATTAATACTCGATAGAACCCTTAACGCTATCCCACTGGGTATCGTTATAGTTATAGGTAGCATATCTGATGCCGCCGTAACCAACGAGCTGGAGATAAGTAGTCGTAGCATAGTCAAGCTTACGGGAGAGCAGGCTCGCACTGTTTCTATAGTAGATAGGAGCAGTTACGAAGCTGTCAAGATAGGTGTACTCGAGCTGTGCGAAGACCTCGCATCTTTCGGGATAGGAGTAATCAGCGAACTTACCGAGCTTAGAATCAATGGCTTCAACAGCGTCGCCGTTGCACCAGCTAGCCCAGTTCTGGAGAGAGGTGGTAATAGTTGTGCCGTTGAAGGTGATCTCAACCATTACGTTCTCGGTATGGAAGCCATATTCCATCTGTTGACCGGAGCCGTCAGCAGCATCGCAGTAGCACTGATAAAGCAGGGTGAAGGGAGACATAGAAGCGCCGCCCCAGGTGCTGAAGATAATGGTTGCATTACCGGAGTACATCGACTCATAGTAGTCAGCGTCAACAGTCATCTGGAGAGAGATCTTGCCTTCGAAATCGGTACCAACGCAAACAGCCTTCAGTGCGGTGTCAAAGAAGTTGAACATCTTGACGTATGCTTCGTCAGACTGGTATACGCGGAAGTCGAGAATGATCTGGGAGGTGCCGTCCCAGAGGCCATCTGCCTTTGCCTTAGCGGCAGCAGTCTTCATAAGCTCGGTAGCCTTGGTGGGATCGTAACCGGTAATAGCGTCGTAAGCCTCGTCGAGGTCGCCGTATTCCTTGCCCTCGCCGTACTCAAGACCGTAAAGGTCAACGAGTGCCTTCTTAGCAGCGTCGCTGTCGCGATAAAGCTCGCCGGTGAAGGGATTGTAGCAGTACTCGTAGTTGAGAAGTCCGAAGCCGGGCATGTGAGATGCGGTGTTTTCTGCGCAGAAGGTCTCACGGTCGATTGCGAGAGAGAATGCTTCTCTGAACTCAGGAATGGTGAGGATCACTGCGTTGTTGCCGATTTCCATAAGGGCGTCGTAATCGGTGTTGAAGGAGATTTTTGTGGTGTAGCTCTGAGGCGTGTAAAGGAGACGGTCGCTGGAAGCATAGTCCTCCATATCGGTGGAGTCGAGACCGATGCCGTCAACTTCGCCGCTGAGGAATGCCTGGAGAGCAGTCTTGTGGTCGCCGATCACCTGGCAGGAGATCTTGTCGGTCTGATACTGACCGTAGTGCTTGCCGTCGCTGTAGCCATACCAGCCTTCGTTTCTGGACATGGTGATCTGCTTATCAAGCTCGAAGTAGGTGAGGCTGTAAGGTCCGTAGCCGGCAGTGGTAGCAACGTCGGTGCAGTAGGTGTTGATAACGGAAGCAACATCGGCAGAGCCTGCGGCAACCTCTTCACCTGCAGCGTTGTACCAGGTCTGGCAGGACTCGTAAAGATCCTTCTTAACGAGCCAAGTGGAGGAAAGGTTGTAGGGCATGTAGAAGTCAGGCTCTGCAACCGAGTTAGCGGTAACGATGAGAAGCGTGTAGTCATCAATTGCTTTGATACCGACCTCATCCCAGCTTACCTTTGCAAGCGTGCTTGCAGTGTAGAGATACTTGCCTGCAAGGGATTCGTAGTATCCGCCGGGAGCAAAAAGTTCGTAGATCTCTTCAGCGGAGATCCAATCGCCGTCTTTGCCTTCTTCAACGCCGAGGTCGCGGTACTTAACGGTATCGGTGATCACAACATACTGAGGGCATTCATTGCCGTCAGCGTCTACACAGCCCTTGAGGCCCCAAGCGTTCCACATGTCAACGTAAAGAGTAACGTTGTTAGCGTATGCGTCTGCAAGGGCGCTGCCGACAGCAGAATAAGAGGTCTTGCCATCGTAGAAGTATGCCTTTGCGTTAACGACCTCGAAATCGCCCGAGTAGAAGGAGTCTGCACGGCGGTTGAGGGCAATAGGATCGAGAAGCTGCTTCAGCGAGTAAACGTAGGTCTCAGCGTTGATAACAGTACCGTCTTCCCACTTAACGTCGGGATTGAGGGCGATCTTCCAAGCCTTGGCAGTCTCGCCGTCTACGATGCCGTACTGACCTACATATTCAGCGGTTACGTCAACCGGAAGAGCGGCAGCTGCTTCGCAGATGATGGAATAACCGGTGAGGTCCTCGTTCAGGACGAAGTCATAAAGAGCCGTCGTGATGTAGCTGAGGATGTAGGAGTCGTCGCTGGTTTCCCACTGATGGGGGTTCCAGTTCATACCCGTGGTGGCGGAGATGTAGTCGAGATAGGTGTAGTCAGCCGTATCTCTGTAGTCCTTTGCGGTGTTGCCCGCATAAGGCGTGGTGCTGATGTTGACGGTGGGCTGATCATCTCCGGCGTCGTCGCCCCCTGTCGTGGTGTCTTCGGGCGTTACGGGAGCAGTCGTCTCAGCCGTAGAGCCCGTGGTTTCGTCGTTTCCCTTACATGCGACCAGTGCGAGAGCACCGAAGAGCATAACGCATGCGAGAATGATCGAAATCAGTCTTTTCATGGTAAATTCCTCCATATTTCGGGACATTTGCCCTTGCCTTACGGCGCAGACAATACGATTTAGTTTTCTCGGTGCGAATGCACCGAGAAAACTAAAGGGATATCCCTTTAGTTTAATTTGATCTGTCGCAAGACACGAAGAACAGCGTCTCACTAAGAGGCTTTCATTTTACACTATTTAAAACGATATGTCAAGTCATAAATCAACTTTTTTCTTTTTTTTGCAAAAAAAATCTATTTTTTTGCTCAAACTCGCTTTTTTGGACAAGCTTCCCCCTTGCTTTTGCCCTTTTCGAGCAAAAAAATTCTTGAAGAGGCAAAAAACTCGCCTCCTCGGGCACACTAACCGTGTCAGCACGCCCTTTTCTCCATATACTGTTATCAAAAAAGTCTTCATTAATATAAAGGATAGCTCACGGAGTCATCTATGAAACGTCAAGTACGCGAAACCTCTATCAAACGCGCGTGTCTCATTCTCTGCGGCAGTCTTTTTTTCGCAGTCTCACTCGCCCTTTTTCTGACCCCTGCTTCTATCGTAACGGGCGGCGTGTCAGGCGTTGCGATCATCCTCGATCATTATCTGCCGATCGGTGTCGGCGCGCTTTTCTTTTTGCTGAATTTACCCCTGCTTCTCGTCGGACTGATCAAATTCGGCAGGCATTTTATGCTCTTTACTCTGCTTGCCACCCTGCTTTCTTCGCTTTTCACCGATATACTCGAATTTGCTTTTGCAAAGCAGCTACCCCTGACAAGCGACCTCTTTTCAGCCGCCCTCGTCGGAGGCGCACTCTGCGGTCTCGGTCTCGGGCTCGTCTTCCGCGCCGACGCTACGACGGGAGGCACCGATATCGGCGTGCGCCTTCTGCGCCTTTCGTTTCCGAATCTGAAGCCGGGTATCCTCTTTTTTCTCATCGATTTCACAGTCGTTGTCGCATCGGCGATCGTCTTTCGCCATTTTTCCCTTCTCCTCTATTCCACTCTCGCCCTTCTCTCCACAAGCCTCGTGCTGGAATGCGTCCTCGCGATCGGCCACGGCAAATAAGCGTCCCTCAAAACGCTCGAGACACTGCACAAAAAGCGTCGGGGCAAAGCATCCGCAAGGATGCTTTGCCCCGACGCTTAGTGAATATCGGTGCATTACGGTAGAGAACGTCACCTGCCGAACACATAGCGACGGGCGGCAAGAAGCTCCGATTCACAGGAAGAGAGAAAATCGGCGTAAGGACAATAGCGCTCTTCGGCAAAATAGAGGCTACGATAACGCTTGCAGCTGCCGTGGCAGAACGCCCCGAAGCGACAGTTCTGACAACGCGCGGGAAGAGAGGGCGCAAGAAAGGTCTGCATGTTGGGATGCTTAAGGATCCCGTCAAAGGACAGGTCGAGAAGGTTGCCGCAAAGATGCTCGTCGAGAACGTAAAAATCGCAGGGGTATACACCGCCGTCAGCCTCCACCACGAATTGCGGCGAGCAATTGCCGCACATGCCGCACATTTCAGGCACCTGCCCCGCCGCCTGACGCACGAGATTATCGAAGAGCCGCACGCTGATATACCGCCCATTCAGAAGACCTTCCACCCAAAGCGGGAAAAGCTCCTTCAGAAAAGAGGCGTAGAGGCGCGGGCTTAACGCCCATTCAGCAGGAAGCGTCTCGCCCAATGGAGAGAGACAGGGAATAAACTGCACAAAATCAAAGCCGTTTTTTCGGTAAAATTGCCATAGCTTAGTGGCACGCTTGGCAAGAGGGCCTGTCACCACGGTCAATACGTTGAGATCCACCCCGAATTTGCGAAGACGCCGAGATGCGGCAAGCGTGCGTGAGAAGGTCTCCTTGCCGCCGGCGTCAGAGCGCATATAGTCGTGATTCTCACGGTAGCCATCAAGCGAGAGCCCCACGAGAAAGCTGTTTTCCTTGAGAAAGGCACAAAAGGCATCGTCAAGCAAAAGACCGTTGGTCTGGATGGAATACGACACCTTGATCTCCTTCTTGAGCGTCGCCTTCACCCGATCGACAAAGCCTTTGAAGAAGGAAAGCCCCGCCACGGTCGGCTCGCCCCCTTGAAACGCGAAGGTCACAGCATCGGGGGAAGCCTCTGCAACGCGATCAATCAGGGCGTCCCTGATCTCATCGCTCATCACGCCGTAGCATGGCACGGTGCGATGCTCACTTACGTCGGCATAAAAGCAGTAACGGCAGCGCATGTTACACAGGGAGGACGCAGGCTTGATGAGGATTGACAGCATTTTCATAACACACCTCTTGTGCGCGAGGCGCTTTTACGGTTTCGCCTCTTGAACTACCTGTATTATAGCGCAGAGGACTTCAAAATGCAATAAAAAAATCCCCTTTCGGCAAGGTCTTCGCCAAAAAAAGGATCAATATGCATAGAAGAGATCGATCAGAATATCCTCTGCAGTCGCAACCGTCACGAGCCCATCCGAAAAGAGGCGGAAAAGTCGCTCTGCTTCTTCAAAACGGTCGGTCAGGTCGGTAAGCTC
>CAZYFC010000082.1:0-2025 GCA_964646715.1 uncultured Lachnospiraceae bacterium | reverse complement strand
TCCCCTCTTTTTCGAAGAGCGCTCCTCGATCTTCAGGGAGTACAGTCTACCCTCTGACCCGAAGTGCTCCGTCAGGGTGTAACGGAGGTATACACCCTCCGCCTCCCGCGACGTCTGCAGAAGCAGCTCGTCTTTTTCCGCGTCCATTTTGTCTCACCTCCAAAGTCATCCTTCTCTTTGACAGAACACAACATCTTGTTATCCGTCGCCGCTGTTATCCTACTATATATTGTGCCTCTGTCTCACCTTTTCTGCCGTAACCGTTTTTCTCTTGCTTGACAGCTCTCCTTCTCAAAATCTCCATCAAAAAGCCGCGAAACGGCCTCTTTTTGACCGTCTTTTACAATTTCTGTCAAAATACCCCTTTTTTTCTCTTCAGGATCACCCCCTTCTTTTCACACTTTGTCGAATCCGTAAAAACAAGTAAGCCCGAAAGGACAATACCGTCCTTTCGGGCTTAGTGTTATCTTCAAATTGACGCACTGCTTTGTTTTTCGTTCAAAAGATCGACGAACCAATCGGGAAGATCGGGGTCGAGGTCGAGGAGCTTGCCCTCTCGCACAACAGCGATCTGACGAAAACGCAGGGTGTTATCATAGAAATAGATCTCGTCACAGCGATCCATCAAAGGAACGAGGCAGTTTTTCATATCGATAAAGCGCTTTTCCATCACCTTTTCGTCGATACCGTGACCGCCCTCCTCCACACGGCGGCGAACGCGCTCCTTGGCTATGTCGAGCGAGGACACGCCAATATAATATAGGATGATGCGATAGCCCTTCTCCTTGGCAAGATCGGCATAGCGAAGCACCGCCTCCCCGGGAAGCGTGGACTCCTGATGGAAGGAAAGTCCTTTGTCGATCGTTTCACGCAGATCGGACATTGCGCGACGGGCAGCCTTGATCTGTACGACTGTATCGCGCCAATCGCCAAGCTCCTTGGCAATATCGTCGATACTGATACGCAGACCGAGGTCGATACCCTCCGCGAGGACGTTGTGAAGTGCTGTTTTACCGACGCCGTTAATGCCCGCAAAAATAATATACTGTTTATCGGTCTGCATCAGAGAAGCACCTTTCCGATGAGCTTTTCCTGGCTGATCTGTAATTTCAAATTAACGAGTGCACGGTAGAAGGCTTTTTCCTCGTGCGCTTTGGCGGCGAGAAGCAGCTCTTCAAGCTCCTTGACCGAGAGCGCGAGAAAGCGTTCGTACAGAGATGCATCCTGTTTTTTGTTCACGGCGATACCCCAACGTTTCTTTCGGATTTTTTCGGATTTTTTCAGTTTATTTTACCATATTTTTTTCAGTTTGGCAACTCTTTTTTCAGGCTATATGAAAAGTCAGTCAGGACTTCCTTTATTTTTTTAAAAATATTTGCAAAAACGGCTTTACAAACACGACAAAAAATGATAAAATGATTGCGTATGGGAAAAAGTGACCTACATCACACCCAGCCGTCCCGATGGCGTTTCGAGGGCGGGCGAATATCTGTTAGCAAAGCAAAAAACATATATCTTTACGGAGGAATACTATGGCAAGAACGAAAGTTTCTATGGATGGTAACACTTCTGCCGCGCACGTAAGCTACGCGTTTACCGAAGTTGCTGGCATCTACCCCATCACCCCTTCCAGCCCCATGGCTGAGCTGACCGACTCCTGGTCTGCCGCAGACAAAAACATCCTCGGCAAGCCCGCACGCAACATTTTCGGCGAGCGCGTTAAGGTCGTTGAGCTGCAGAGCGAAGGCGGCGCCGCAGGTGCCGTTCACGGCTCGCTGGCAGCAGGTGCTCTCACCACCACCTACACCGCTTCTCAGGGGCTTCTTCTCATGATCCCCAACATGTACAAGATCGCAGGCGAGCTGCTTCCTTGCGTGATCCACGTATCCGCACGTTGCGTCGCTTCCCACGCGCTGAACATCTTCGGCGATCACTCCGACGTCTATGCTTGCCGTCAGACCGGTTTTGCTATGATGGCTGAGTCCAATCCCCAGGAGATCATGGACCTTGGTGCCGTTGCTCACC
>CAZYFC010000081.1:0-7257 GCA_964646715.1 uncultured Lachnospiraceae bacterium | reverse complement strand
CTCACCCATGCGAAGAACGTCAAGAAGATCGTCCATCGTCTCGACTTCTCTGCTTGTCACGATGCCGCTTGTGGCAAGATCCTCTCTCTGATGAAAATCCGAGCCGCCGATCCTTTTAAGATGGGGAAAACGGTTTGCCCATGCAGCAGCAATATCGTTTCTCGAATCGTGTCGGGGATTGCCGTTTCTCACTTCGATACCGAAGAGATAGCGAGGATCGGTAACCGTCATATGATTGCGGAAAGGGTGCGCTTGATAGAAGAGAATTCCGTTTGCCTCAGCAAAGTGAGAAAACTCGCGCGGACCCATCCGGAAGAAACGGTCGCAGTCGGCGGCAGTTTCAAGATCCATGCCGTAAACGAGATAGTCGTTCTCGTTTCTGTCAAAACGAAGCTCGTAGCCGTAGAAAACCTTGATGCCGTATTTTTTTCCCGCCTCCTCGCAGATACGGATACCGTCAGTGAAGGCCTTGAAGAAATCCTTTCCCTCGTTTTCAAAACGCTGTTTGTTATAGGAAACGTAATGGTTGGTGATAACGATAGCACCATAGCCCGCCTCAGCGTAAAGTCTCACGACCTCTTCACCGGAGACATTGGCACATCCGCTGACTTCGGCAGTATGCACGTGAAGATCGATTTTCATATCACTGCTCAACTTTCTCTTATAATTCTATGCTTCGATTTTACATCAAACAAACGTTTATTTCAATAACTTTTCCGAAAATACTTGTAAAAAAAGATTTTTTCATTATAATGGAAGCATCCCGAAGAAAGAAAGGTATACCATGGAACACCTTCACGGACGTATTATCAAAGGACTTAGCGGTCTTTATGAGATCATGGCCGAAGACGGCAGTACGGTTGAATGCCGCGCCAAGGGCTCATTCCGCCACGAAAAAAATGCCCCCACCGTAGGAGACCTTGTCACCGTGATCTACGACGAGCAGAAAAATCCGGTGATCGGTGATATCGCGCAGAGAAAGAACATTCTCATCCGTCCCCCCCTTGCCAATATAGATACCCTTTTTTGCGTCATTCCCACCAAAGCGCCCGAGCCCGATCTCTTTACCTTGGACAAGCTGGTCTCTATTGCCGAATCGCTCGCTATTGAGCCGGTGATCGTGATCACCAAGACCGATCTCGACGAAGAGCGTGCCGAAGCGCTTGCTTCGATCTACCGCCCGAGCTTCACGGTCTTCAAGACCACGCTGAAGGACCAAAGCAGCGTCCTGACGCTTCTGAATCACCTGAAAAAAGAGGCATGTAACGGCATATCGGCATTTGCGGGTGCATCGGGAGCGGGTAAGAGTACGCTGATGAATCTTCTCTTTCCTACCCTCTCGATCGCCACCAATACCGTCTCCCGCAAGACGGCACGCGGCAGACACACCACGCGTCACGTTGAGCTTTTCCCCCTCTCGACACTTTTGGACGGAAACGAAAAGGGCTTTATTGCCGACACCCCCGGCTTTTCGATGCTCGATTTCGAGCGCTTTGATTTTTTCGATAAAGAAGAGCTTCCTCACACCTTCCGTGAGTTTAGCGATAGGCTCGGCAATTGCCGTTATACGCGATGCACCCACCTCTGTGAGGAGGGCTGTGCCATAGTCGAAGCGGTTAAGGCGGGGGAGATTCCACAAACGCGACATGACAGCTACGTTGCGCTCTACGGCATACTCAAAAACAAGAATCCCTGGGACAAAAAGCGTCAGTAACACACAAGCATCGCGCGGCATATTCTGTTATCGGAATCACTATCTTCCAAGAAAGGTGTTGCCGTATGAAGATCGTCACCGTCAAGGCGCCCCGCATCTTAAAGCCGCTATTACGGCGGATATTCAAGATTCAAAAATCCATAGCCACCAAATAAACAAATCCGACAAAAATACCCGATGCTTTATGCATCGGGTATTTTTAACACTATCGGAGGTTACTCTTCCCTCGACCAGGTTTCGACAGCATAAATGCCGCTCTCCTCGTCAAGGATGGCTTCAAGCACAAGACTGTCGCCGTCCTTCACAAAAATAATGCGTTCGTTCTTCTCGTTAAACTCCACGCGATAGATCCTGCCGTCCTCTGCCCTGATATAGGCGTAGGAAACACCCGAAAGAGAGAGGTAATCGATCGACACGACTTTAACGGTGACCGTTTCAAGTGCAGAGGAAGAGCCTGACGTGTCAACGCCGTTCTGTGCGAGAAGCCTGAGATAGGCTGTGATCGCTTCGGATTGCGTCTCGCCTGTCACAACGAAGTTATACTGCTCGACGTTGACGAGCGCATACAGCTTCACGAGCGAATTCGCATCCTTGAGCACCATGATATAGGTGGGCTCGCCCGCAATATTGACGAGTGCGGGGAAGGAGGCGTCGTAGCCCTTTTCCTGCACTTCGCCCTCTGCCGCGCCCATAGCGGAGTATTCCTCCGCGCCGATCACTGAGTAGAACTTATATTCACCTGTTCTTGCGCAGGAGAGAATAAAGCCGATGTTCGATTCGTCGGAGGTCACCGAGGTAACGCCGGTGAAATACCATACGTCGTCATCGAGCATGAGATAGCCGAAGTCGTCAGTCGTCTGCTTACAGCTCTTCTGACCGATGATGCTGTTGAAAAAGCCGCCCGAATAGATGCCCTGCCAGTCGTACTTTTCGCAGGCAAGATAGCCATCGTAAACGATGTCGATCCATTTCGGCACATCGTCTACCGACATGATCTCACTCGAGCCATCGACGGGGTTGAAAATAATGACCTCAGAAATATCCATCGCGCCGAAAAGACCGACACGGGGCGATGCGCAGGAAACGATGTAATAGACCTTGCCGTCCTCATCGACCTCGAAGCTGATGTTGTCGAAGATCTTGGTAGGATAACGGAAACGGAGCGCTCTCTGCAGATCCTTGCCGAAATACGCGCTTTCGGCGTAGACCATATTATCGCCCAGCTCGCAGTACCGAGCCGTAAAATTGACGGCATCGACCATGATGTAGCCCGGAATACCCTCGTCTTTGTTGTTAAGCCACTTGAAGAAACCGGCGTATTCAAGGTTTGCCACCTTAGTCGGATCGCCCTTGTAGTTGATCTGCGTATAATCGTCGCTGACAACGAACTGCGAAACGACTTCATAAAGACCGCCAAGCGTCTTCGTACCGAGCTTAACGGCAGAGGGCGTATCGAGAAGTGCGATATTCGTTACCTGATTGACCTCAGGCATATCGACCTCAAACACCTCTTCGTTGACATCGATCACAGACGCATATTTCCGTGCGTTGAAAACGGTAGAAGAAAAGACCGAGCCGAGAATGAGCACCGCGATCGGAACGGGGATAAGGATTGCGTAAATACGCGCAAAACGCGTGTGAGTAATATAGTCCCGCAGACCCTTTTGCGTGGGCGTCTCGGTCTTACTGCGGCGAACAGTACCGGAGCGCCGTCGGATAAAGAAGGACCAATTGATATTGAACACGCCGATAGCGAGTCCATATATCGCCAGAACCGCGGTCAGGAAAAGCCAGAAGCTCTTAGAGCAGGGATTGATTGGCGGCAAATAGATATAAAAAAGAATAAAGCTGATCAGCGTTGCAACAGCAATGCCGATCGCAAGGCGAAGCGCCTTGCTCTTGTCATAATGGTTCATACCATCCCTCCTTGAAAGAAACTGCTTTATTATAGCGCATAGCACCGAAAAAGTCAATGGCTTACGAGGCATCGGAGCATAAAAGAAAGCACCGACCATACGATACGGTCGGTGCGCAGTGCCCGTTTCAGAAGACAAGCTTCAATTCATTGAGCATTTCCTCTATGTAGCCATACCGCTTACGGAAAACACCCTTGTTCTGCATTTCAAGAAGCTCCTCGCAGGAGATGATCTTCACCTCGCTGACCTCGTCCTTTTGCGGCGTGATGTCAGCAGGATCAACGTTACAGCGAAATACCCACACGTCGCAGATCGCCTTTGCACCAATGGGAAAACGGCGCTTATAACGCTTGTAGAGCGAGCCGCTTTCGGGAGGCAGCACAACGCCAAGCTCTTCTCTCACCTCGCGCAGGACGGCCTCCTTCGAAGCCTCGCCCTGCTTGACGCAACCGCCCGTACATTCCCATGAGCCGCCGAAAGACTTGCCCTTCTGACGTCTTGAAATGATGACCTTGCCATCGTCGGAGATGATCCATGCGTAAACGACCAAATGATATTCGTGCTGACCGAGATCATGTTTGCCGCGCACAGCCACTCTTCCCTCAATGCGCTTATAATCCTCACCGTAGACATCCCACAGTTCACGCACGCCGACCGTCCTCCTTTTTGTAGCTATCTTGCAATGCAACAAAGCTGCCGCCTCGTTACATTATTCATCTGTATTTTACCATATTCATCCCGATTTGTCAATACGTACCGACAGATTCCGTCATTCTTTCATTTTTGAGAGACTTCCCTCTCGTTTTTTGCCGATCAAAAACGGCAGAGTGCGATCACTCTGCCGTTTTCAAGTTGTTAAGTCACCGACTGTGTGCGATTGATCTCACGGCGCACCGAGCGCAGAAAATCGCAGGAGGCGTCGAATCTGTCAAGCTCTTCCTCGGTGAGGTCAAGCTGAACAACGCGCTTAACCCCCTCCCTGCCGATCACGCAAGGAACGCCGACATAGACGTCTTCCTGATTATATTCTCCCTCAAGGTAGGTTGAAACGGTGAGGATGCTCTTTTCGTTGCCGAAGATAGCCTTCACGATGCGAAGCGTCGAAAGACCTATGCCGTAATAGGTCGCGCCCTTGGCTTCAATGATCGCCTGCGCCGCATGACGCACCCTTTCCTCTATGGCAAAAAGCTCATCCTGCGAAAAGCAATCGACGTTCTCTCGACAGATCGAGCGCACGCTGCGCGTCGAGACGTAGGCCTGCGACCAGGGCACAAACTCCGAGTCGCCGTGTTCGCCGATGACGTAAGCGTGTACGTTTCGGGGGTCAACGCCGAAATAACTGCCGATCTCGTAGCGAAGGCGTGCCGTGTCAAGCGTCGTGCCCGTGCCGATAACGCGCTCCTTCGGGAAGCCCGAACGGCGGCGAACGACATCTGTCATAATATCGACGGGATTGGTTGCAACGAGGAAAATACCGTCAAATCCGCTACGGCAAACCGAGTCCGTTACAGAAGAAAGAATATCGGCATTACGGCGAAGGAGTGAAATGCGGCTTTCACCCGGTCTTTGAGCAACTCCTGCCGCGATCACAACGATGTCAGCATCGCTGAGCGCGTCGTAATCGGCCGCATAGATCTTCATATTGCCGCCCGAAAAGGCAAGACCGTGATTCAGATCCATTGCCTCCCCTTCGGCTCTTTTTTTATCAACGTCAATGAGTATAAGCTCGTCGCAGGCATGGCTGCAGACAAGGGCGTAAGCAAACGACATGCCCACCATGCCCGTACCAACGACGGCTAACTTTCGTTTATCGGAATAATACTGCATAAATCCTCCTTGCCGCTTAAGCGAGACTTCCTTCGCGGCTGACCGTTTTAACACAGTTTACCGCAAGGGGAATTTTTTTATACTCGTTACGGTTCAAATAATCCCCGTTACTCTTCAAAAAGCCTGAGATTGCGCAGGATCGTTTTTCTGCCGCGCCAGCTGTAAGCGCGAGCCTTGAACTCCTCCTCGCTCATGGCATCAAGGATGTCGACCGTCAAATGAGGGATAAGCGCTTCCTTAAAGAAGGCAAGCGGCGTCACATCGGCGTGGGCGGCGTAAGGGCAAGCGCTCTGACAAACGTCGCACCCCCACACGCTGCCAAGCGAAAGGATCTCTTCTTCTTCCTCTTTTGATAAAGCGCCCTTTTTCTGTGTCAGGGCGGAAAGGCAGACCTCTTTTTTTGGGCAGGCATCAAGACAAGCCAAACAACCCTCGCAAAGCTTGACAGAATAAGCGTCGAGCGTGCCGATTTTTTCATACGCAAGGTCGGTCAGTATCTCGGCGAGGAAAACGTAAGGCCCATAGCGTTTGGTTAACAGAAGGCCGTTTTTGCCCATCACGCCAAGTCCAGCCTTTGCCGCCGCTTCCCTTTCGTCGATCGGCGAATTGTCGGCAAAGGCAGCAAAGCACGCGTTTGGAAAAAGTGCCGACAGCGCATCTGAAAGCTCTTCGGAAAACCGACGGAAGAAAAGATGATAGTCTCTTGCCACGGCGTAGAGCGAAAGATTACGCGAAGAAAACGCACCCGCGTAGTACGGAATGGCAAACACGATCGCGCTTTTCGGCGAAAAGCCTACCTCAGCGAGCTTGCGATCATTCAGGATCTTACATTCGTCAAATGGGATCGCATCCGCATATTCGATCAGACGATCGGAAAAAAGCGCGTGAAGAGCGGCGATCATTCGCCTTTGCGTGCCTTGGTGCGGATCTCCTCAAGCACTCTGAGAAGGAAGGCGTCGGGCAACATAGCACCGAGATCGCCGTAGTCGCGCGAGGTAACGGCAACCGTACCGTTTTCAACCTCCTGTGCGCCGATGACGATGCGGTAAGGCACTTTGCCGAGGCGTGCCTCGCGGATCTTATAACCGATCGTTTCGTTTCTGTCGTCCACTTCAACGCGCACACCCGCAGCGGAAAGCTTATCGGCAAAGCTGCGTGCGTATTCGTTCTGCTCGGTACCGATAGGCAGGATCTTGACCTGAACGGGCGCAAGCCATGTCGGGAACGCTCCCGCATACTTCTCAATAAGAAGCGCAAGCGTTCTCTCATAGCAGCCGATGGAGGTGCGGTGAATGATGCAGGGATGCTTCTTCACGCCGTCACGGTCAACATATTCCATGCCGACTTTTTCGGCAAGCATCTGGTCGATCTGAATCGTGATCAGCGTGTCTTCCTTGCCGTACACGTTGCGGATCTGAATATCGAGCTTCGGGCCATAGAAGGCAGCTTCACCGATACCGATCTTATAGCTGATACCGAGTTTATCGAGAATGCGCTTCATCATGCCCTGTGCCTCGTCCCACTGCTCAGGCGTACCGATATACTTCTCGGTATCGGTCGGATCCCACTGCGAGAAGCGGTAACTGACGTCCTCAAAGAGGCCGAGCGTCTTGAGCATATAGGTGGTCAGATCAAGGCATGCCTCGAACTCCGATTCCAACTGCTCGGGCGTACACATCAGATGTCCTTCGGAGATCGTGAACTGACGGACGCGGATAAGGCCGTGCATCTCGCCTGAGGACTCGTTACGGAAGAGCGTGGAGGTCTCGTTATAGCGAAGGGGCAGATCACGGTAGGAAC